>JAKPUV010000486.1 GCA_029554925.1 Candidatus Hydrogenedentota bacterium
CAGCACCCGGACCGCCAGCCGGTTCGCGTCCGCACGCACCGCCTCGGTGATGTCCAGCGTGAAGGGTGTCTCGCCGCCCTCATGTTCGCCGACGGGCGTGTCGTTCAGCCAGACCTCGGCCAGATAGTCCACGGCGTGGAAGCGCAGAAGGCACCGCCCCCCCTCATAGGGGTTCTGCGGCGGCGTGAACCCGCGCCAGTACCACGCGACCCCGTGGTGGCCGGGCAGCGCCTCCTGGAGGATGCCGGGCACGCGCACGGGCTTCGCGTCCGGCCGCGGGGCGGTCCACCACGAAGCGTCCCGGCCCGTGTTGTCCGGATCCGCCGCGACCACCCAGCCGTCGCCCTCCAGGGAAAGCAGCGTGGTGGGAACGCTCTGGGCACCCGCTCCGGCTGAAACCGCCGCAACCGCGGCAACCGCAAGAAACCCCGCAACCCCAAAACCGCGCATGGTGTCACCCTCCGATGTCCGGCATGCCCCGGCCGGGTACCCCGCAGACGGACAGACGTCCGGGGCCGGGCCGGGTCTGCCATGGTATACCCGCGTCTCCGCCACAGCAACTTTCCGCGTGTTATGATGGCGCGGGGACGACCCCAGGGAGAGAACGCCATGCTGTCCATTTTTGCCGCCGTGATGGTGGCCGCCAGTTTCGCAGCCGGGGACGAGGTCGGCCTGAACACCGCCTGGGCGGAGCGGGCCTTTTCGGACAACGCGGACCGCCTGCGCCCGGGCCGGGTGGCGGTGCTGTACGAGGACAGCGTCGGGGAAACGAAGTTCGGGGTGAACTCGGTGGGGAAACCGCTGCGGCTGGGGGAGAAGACCCATGCCCACGGCATCGGGGTGAACGCCCATTCCGTTCTCCGGGTCCTGCTCCCAGGCCCGGGGCGCGTGTTCCGCGCCGAGGCCGGCCTGGACCGCAACGTGGACAACTCCCCCGCGTCCGTGCGCTTCCGCGTGGAGGCGGGCGGGCGTGCCCTTTTCGAGACGGACGTCATCCGCGCGGGCGACTCGGCGGCGCCGGTGGAGGTTCCGCTGGGCGGTGCGGCGGTCTTCGATTTGACCGTGGACAACGGGGGCGACACCCGCGCCTTCGACCAGGCCGACTGGGCGGATGCGCGGGTGCTCTTGGAGGACGGGACGGAGGTCTATCTGGACGACCTCGCCCAGGGTGGCGACCCCGCCGTCGCGTGGCCCTTTTCCTTCGTCTACGGGGGCCGGATGTCTTCTCAATTGCTGCCCTCGTGGACCCGCCGCGCGGAGGTCGCCGACACGGATGGCGGACAGCGTCGCACGGTCACCTTCACCGATCCGGAGACGGGGCTGGAGGTGCGCGCCGTGGCCACGGTGTTCACGGACGCGCCCGGCGTGGACTGGACCGTTCACTTCACCAATAGGGGAACCGCCGACACCCCGGTCTTGGAACAAGTGCGCGCCCTGGACGCGTCTTTCGACTGCGCGCCGGGCGCCCCCGCCGTGTTCCACAGTCTGCGCAGCACCTGCGGCGTCGACGACTGGCAGCCTTTCAGCGAGGGCCTGCCCGCAGGGCAGCGGCGCGCCTTCGCGCCCACGGCGGGCCGCTCCTCCCTCGGGGCCTGCCCGTTCTTCGACGTCCAATGGCCCGGCGGCGGCGCGACGGTGGGGATCGGGTGGACCGGCCAGTGGGC
>JAKPUV010000500.1 GCA_029554925.1 Candidatus Hydrogenedentota bacterium
TGAAGTTACCCCCATTTTTTGGACAGTGGCTAAGTTAACATCTGGCGGCTTGAGCCGGAGGGCCGCCGGGGGGACAATGTCCCCAGAAGGAGTCCAAGAAATGGGCCAGACACGCAAGCGTCATTCGAAGGAGTTCAAGGCGAAGGTGGCGATGGAGGCGGTGAAGGGGGTGCACACGCTGGGCGAGCTGGCGTCCCTGCACAAGGTGCATCCGGCGCAGATCGCGCTGTGGAAGAGGCAGCTGGTGGAGAACGCGCCGCAGCTGTTCGAGCGGGGCGGCAAGGGGCACGCCGGGGACATGGACACGGTGACGGCGCCGCTGTACCAGGAGATCGGGCGGCTCAAGATGGAGGTGGACTTCCTCCAAAAAAAACGCTGAGCGCGCCTGCGGCCCTGCGCCGGACATGGATAGAGCTCGGCCATCCCCATGTGCCGGTGTCGCGGCAGTGCGCGCTGCTACAGGTGCCCCGTTCAAGTGCGTATTACACGCCGAACACCACCGAATCCCCGGAGAATCTGGCGCTGATGCGGCTCATGGACGAGCAGTACCTGCGCACGCCGTTCTACGGGTATCCGCGCATGACGTGGTGGCTCAACGGGCGGGGCCATGAGGTCAACGCGAAGCGTGTGGCGCGGCTGATGCGGGTGATGGGGCTGCAGGCGGCCATGCCGGGCCCGCACACGAGCCGCCCGCACCCGCAGCACCGGACATACCCGTATTTATTGCGTGGAATGGAGCTTTCCGGCCCCAACGAGGTGTGGTCGGCGGACATCACCTACATCCCGATGCGCCGGGGCTTCATGTATCTGGTGGCCGTGATGGACTGGTTCAGCCGCTACGTGATCGCGTGGGATTTGTCCAACAGCATGGAGGCGGGGTTCTGCTGCGCCGCCTTGGCGAAAGCGCTTCGAAGCGGCCGGCCCCGCATCTTCAACACCGACCAGGGCAGCCAGTTCACCAGCATGGAGTTCACCGGAATCCTGGCAGACGCCGGCATCCAGATCAGCATGGACGGGCGGGGACGGGCGCTGGACAACGCGTTCATCGAGCGGCTCTGGCGCAGCGTGAAATACGAGGACGTCTACCTGCGCGACTACGGGGACGGACACGCGCTGCACCGGGGGCTCGCCCGCTACTTCCGCTTCTACAACCATGAGCGCCCGCACAGCGCGCTGGAGAACCAGACCCCCGCAAGCCGCCACCTGGAAGCGGGGCCCTGCCACGCAGGCCGCCGGACCGGGCCGCCTCCGACGAGCTCTCCCTAACGGGCCCATTCTCGGCGGCCCGGTCCGGCTCAGTCAACGGCTAACTCGAAAAATACGGCGGTTTGACACCCCCCGGGGCATCTGCTAGGATTGAGGTCAGAGAGGGCCGGGAAGCGGCTTGGTGGCCACCCCCGCTCTAGCTTAATTTGAACCGGTCCCTGTCGAAAGATGGGGGTAACCTCACCGCAGCGGCAGAAACTGACGGATGACTTCACGTCGCGCGCGAACACGCTTTCCCTTGCGCTCCACGAGACCCATCTTAACCAGGGCGTTCAAATCGCGCTGCGCAGTCTTCGCAGTCTTCTTTGCGTACGCCTTGGCCAGTCGCGGCGTGAGCTCGACCACCTTTCCCACGTCAATCCATTCCTCGTGGGCGCCCAAATCCAGCACCAGCTTTCGCTGGCGGTCCTGGCTTTCCCCGGTCTTGTTCTTGAAGGCCTCATGGACGTAGTTCCGCCACACCACGTCCCATTGCTGCGTCCAAATGTACTCAAGCTGCTCCCGCAGTCCGTCCACAAACCCCTGGACCGCATACGCCAGAAAGGGAAGGATGTCCCCCCCCGACTTGCTGGCATACTCCAACTGCCTGTAGTACTCACCCCGGGTTTGGTTGTAGTGGTTGCTCAGCAGGTGCGCCGCCGGCGAGGGGATGCCCGCCGCAAGCAGGATATGGAACTCAAGCAGCCGCGCCACGCGGCCATTGCCGTCGCCGAAGGGGTGTATCCAGGCGAGATACAGGTGCGCGACCACGGCCTTAATGACGGCATACACCGTCTCCAGCCCGGGAGGCGCCTCGAAATCGGGGCCGTCCAGCCACGAGCAAAGGCGGTCCACCAGGTACGCGCAGTCGTTCGCCGGAGCGCCCCGGTACACGCTGCCCACCACCACGGAATGGGTTCGTATTGCCCCCGGCACCACCCCCTCGCCCGCGGGAAGCGCGTTCAGCAGTTTGCGGTTGTAGCCGCAAAGCAGCTCCAGGGTCAGGCTGGGCAGCGTGCCCTCCGCAACGTCCCGGCCAATGGAGTTGCAGACCGCAATGACGTTGTCCACCTCCTGTTTCAGGTATTGCTTCGAGGGGACAACAGACTGCTCCCCCTCGACCATTCTGAGCACTTCGGCCTCCGAGAGGGTGTTTCCCTCTATGGCCGTGGTGGCGGCGACCCCCTTCGCAAGGTAGATCCTGTGAAGGGTCTCCGCCGTGGAGGGGCGGAGCGGAACGCGCGAGATGTGCTCGCACTTGGACACGGCCTCCCCCAAGCCGAGCCACAACTGCGGATGCGCCCGTCCCAAGTCAAACCGGAAAGATATCCATGGGTGTGTCCGCTCGTATGTCCGCATGAATGTCCCTTTTTATGTCCAGTTTCTGAATCACGCAATATCTTGCCATAAAATGGGATACAATGCAAGCTTGGCCAATAAGCGGCATAAAATGTCCGGCAGGATGTCCACTTGTATCGGCCTTGGCATCTGCGCTATTGCGGCCGCTGCCCGGTATCCGCGCCCGCCGTCGGGGAGGGGGAGGGATCGTCCCGCGAGACGCGGGTGAGGGCGTCGTGGACCGAGAGGGTGACCAGGGGCGTCAGGGGGAAGATCATCGCGTAGATCACGAGGCAAAGGACTTCCTCGGAATCGGTCACCATGAAGTTCGAAAAACGGCCCAATAGGGGGATTCCGCTCATGACAAAAAGTGCCAGGGCCGTCACGGTTCCTGCGAAGACCGCCCCAACAGCGGCCCCAACGGGCGGCTCGAATGTCAGTCCGGGCCGCTGGCCGCATTTTATCTTCACAAGGGCCGCGTTCAGCCAGAGCATGAGAATACTGAAATCCATCAGGCAGGGAAGTTCAAACGGCGGGAAATAGTGCTGAACAAACGGGTGCCAAGAACATTGCCACAGATGCGCCATCCCTTCAAACGGACTGCTGAATCTCATCCCCCCCCATGCCGCGAAGACAAGGAATGCCACGAGGAAATGCGTGACGGCCAGTCGCAGGTGGAAAACGGAGCGGCGGGCGACGGCGGGGCCCAGAAGAAAGGAAAAGGGTATCAAGAGTAGAGCCCCACCCCCACGCGCTTCCAATAACGTGGCGGCGCCGATGACCGCGCCCACCAGCACGGCCGCGCTCTTCTCCGAACGAAAGAGACCCGTTGTTCCCGTGGCCATGGCGTCCTCCCTGACTGTGCAACCGGGACCATCCTACCACAGGCGTGGGCGGTGCCGGACCGGAGAAGTAACCACCGATGGACACCGATAAACACCGATGAGGAGGAGGCCGGGGGACTGGCGCGGACCGGAGCATGCGCGGGAACGCGACGGTTCCGGCGCCAATGAACCATGGCAAAGAAAGGCCTGCGGGACGCCCGCGCTGCGGGGAGCGGTGTCCCCCGCCCTTTTTTTCCTTATCTGTGTTCATCTGTGTTTATCGGTGGTTGCTTCTCCGGGGTGATCTCTCCCCTTGGGGGATTCCGGAGGGGGAAACCACCGATGAACACCGATAAACATCGATGAGGGGGATGGGGAACCGGGGGACTGGCGCGGACCGGAGCATACGCGGGAACGCGACGGTTCCGGCGCCAATGAACCATGGCAAAGAAAGGCCTGCGGGACGCCCGCGCTGCGGGGAGCGGTGTCCCCCGCCTTTTTTTGCCTTATCTGTGTTCATCTGTGTTTATCGGTGGTTGCTTCTCCGGGGTGATCTCTCCCCTTGGGGGGTTCCGGAGGGGGAAACCACCGATGAACACCGATAAACACCGATGAGGGGGATGGGGGTCTGAACTGCGGCCGGGGGATGCTCTTGGTGCCGGCGCCATTGTCTCCGTTCCGGAACATCCCCCTGTTCGCTCCCGCGAACCGCCCCCCCCTGAAGGGGGGACCCGGACCGCGCGCGCCCGTGTCCCCTCCGTGTCCGCGACGACGCCCCTCTTGGAAATGCCTCCTCTCAACCACAAGATGCCCTAGAACCCATGATGAGGGGCGGGGGCGCGTGGAGGAGGGGTGGGGCGTCGGCGGTGGCGAACCAGTGGCGGAGGACGGCGCAGCGGTCGGCGTCTATGAGGTGGTCGCCGCCCTTGTCGAAGAGGACGCGGCCGCGCGCGCCGAGGGTGTAGGTGTGGGAGGCGTACTGGGCCTCGCGGTCGGGGCAGGGCGGGAAGACGAGGGTGCGCTCGGCCATGCGCCGCCGGAGGAGGTCGGTCATGAACTCCTTGGTGTGGCGGCGGGCGGGGGTGCCGTCGGGGAGCGTGGCGGTGTCGAGGACGCCGCCGAAGTCGTAGGCGTGGACCCGGGAGCACCAGTCGCCGCCGAGGGCCATGAGCCGGTGGGCCACGGCGCGTCCGTTGTTCCCCGCGTCTATGCCCAGGCCCGCGAAGCGCCAGCGGCGGTCAAGGTCCATGATCACGGACTCCTGGCGGGCGTAGTTGACGCCCTCCAGCCGCAGGCGGAACACGCCCACGAGGTGCGGGGACGCGTCGCGGTAGATGACGAACTCCGACGGGTCGCGGGCGTAGCCGAGGTCCGCGCCGAGGTAGTAGGCCCCCGGCCCCGGCGGGGGCGGCGGCGCGAAGGGCTC
>JAKPUV010000541.1 GCA_029554925.1 Candidatus Hydrogenedentota bacterium
TCCCAGGGCGAGGATTTTCAGCAGGGCGAGGGTTTCCTGCATGCGCTCGTAGCTCTGGATGTCCTGGAGGACCGCCTTGGCCTCGCCGTTCTGCGTGATGACCATGGGCCCGCCCTGTTCGCCCAGGGTCCGCACAATGTCGGCGGCATGGGCTTTCAGATAGCTGATGGGTTTGATCTGGCTGGACAGGTCCATGGGGGCGTTCTCCGCGTGTGAACCAAATATAGACTTAATTTGGGCTGGTTTTCAAGGCGCGGGTCCCCGCCAGTGCGGGACAAGCGGCGGTTTTCGCGTTCGCCCCGGGCGCAGCAAGCAGCGCCCCTACGGGCGGTGACTCACGGGCTTTCGTGCTCGCTCCGGGGCGCGGCAAGCAGTGCCCCTACGAAGGGATTGCAGGGCGTCATCTCGAGAACCTGCAGCGCACGGCCGTAGGGGCGCTGCTTGCCGCGCCCTCTTCGCGCTGTCCCTATTTGCCTGCGCCTGCCTTTTCGGCGGCCTTTTGCGCCAGTTGGGCGCCCGTTTCGCGGCAGCGGCGGAGGTCGTCCTCCGTGGGGCGGTATTGGACGCGCAGGGGTTCGGCGATGATCTCCCAGCGCATGGCCTCGAGGACGGTCTGGACGCCCTCGGCGCCGCCTTTGGCCCAGCCGTAGGCGCCAAAGGCGACGGCGGCCTTGGGGGCGGGCTTCAGCCCCTGGAGGTGCGTGAGCACCGCGCCCATCTGCGGCATGATGCCGCCGTTCACCGTGGGCGAGCCGACGGCCACGGCGGCGGCGTCCATTACCTCGCGGGCGATCCGGGTCAGCGAGGCTTTGCGGACCGGCAGCAGGACGGTCTCCGCCCCGGCGTCCGCCGCGCCCGCGGCCAGCTCCTCCGCCATGCGCTCCGTCGCGCCCCACATGGTGTCGCAGAGGACGACCACCTTGTTGCAGACGGCGCCGGCGGTCCAGGCCTTGTATCCCGCGAGAATTCTGTCCAGATGCCCGCGCCAGATGACGCCGTGGGACGGCGCGATCATGCGGACGGGCAGTTTCTCGGCCGCCGCCATGGCCTTTGCCGTGGGCGTGCCGAAGGGCAGCAGGATGTTCGCGTAGTAGGCGGCGGCCTCGTCCATCACGGCGTCCAGGTCCGACGCGTTGTCAAAGCGCTCGGGCGTGCCGTAGTGCTGGCCGAAGGCGTCCATGGAGAACAGGACGCCGTCCTGCGGCAGGAACGTGAACATGGACTCCGGCCAGTGCGCGAGGGGGGTCTGGACGAACTCCAGCGTGCGGTCGCCGAGGGGGAGCGTGTCGCCCGGCCCGATGATCCGCACCTTCCACGCGGTCATGTCGAAAAAAAGCGCCAGCGTCTGGCGGCATTTCTCCGTGCAGACCAGCGTGGCGTTGGGCAGGGCGGCCATCACCTCCGGCAGCGACCCGGCGTGGTCCGGCTCGGCGTGGTTGCACACCACCCAGTCCACCTTGTCCAGCGGGACGATTTCGGCGACATTGGCCAGCAGGGTGCCCGCGAAGCCCTTTTTCACCGTGTCAATCAGGGCCGTCTCGCGGTCCCGCACGAGGTACGCGTTGTAGGTCGTTCCCCGGTCCGTCTCATACCCGTGGAAATCGCGCAACCCCGCGTCCACCGCCCCCACCCAATACACCCCGTCACACAGCGAAACAGGCATCATCGATTACTCCTTTGATTCCAAACCGTTCACTCAAACCGGACGCCGATGCCGGCGCCGACACCGAAAATATGCTTCGCCCCCGCCAGGTACTCCTCCTGGGAGGCCAGATGCTCGATCATGAGGGGCGGCTGCCCCGGCAAGGCGGCCAGCCGCCGGAGGAACGTGGCATAGTCCAGCGTGCCCGTGCCGGGGACCACCTCGCGGAAATGGATGTTCATCTCCACGTCCCAGGTCAGGTCTTTGGCGTGGCAGCTTGCGATCCACGCCCCCAGCTTGTCAAAACACTCGTTCAGGAGCGCCGTGTTCCCGTAATAGCGCGCCGGGCTGTTGACGGCGTTGCAGGGGTCCAGATGGACGCCGAACCCCGGGCGGTCCACGGCCTTGATCAGGGCAAGATAGCTGTCCGCACTGTCGGGAAGCGCCCAGCCCATCATTTCATAGGCGAACTTCGCCCGGGACGGCTTCACGGCGTCAATAATCTTCCGGGCGTTTTCCACCGCCGCGTCAAAGAAAGCGGGGGAGAGGTTGTCCGGATGGGGGCCGAACCAGCTTTCCTTGTTGAAGGAGCCGGCGATGTCCACGCAGCACCGCGCGCCGACGGCCTCCGCCAGCGCCAGGCCCTCCGTGACCCGCTCGAGGTTCTTCTTCCGCGCCTCCGGGTCGGCGTCCATCAGGTTGCACCACCGGCCCACCTCGGCCAGCACGACATCCTCCGCCGCAAAGGCCTTCTCCACCGCCCGAAGGCGGTCCGCGTCCTTCAGGGGGACGTCGGGGCAGTAGGCCGCCCGGTAGCCCAGGGCGCGGTGGGCCTTTGCCCAGGCCGCCGGATCGTCCCCCTCCAGGGGAACCGGCGCGCCCAGCCTCACCCAGCCCCCCTCTGCGGCCGCCGCCCGCCCGGCCGGCATTCCCGCCGCCAGCACCC
>JAKPUV010000563.1 GCA_029554925.1 Candidatus Hydrogenedentota bacterium
AAACCGAGGCCAGCGCGCGGACCATTCTCTCCGGGGCGGGCTTCAACAACGTGACCACCCAGACGGCCTACAGCGACACAGCCCCGGCGGGCACGGTGGTTTCCCAGAGTCCGCTCGGCGGCTTCGAGGCGCCGCCCAGCACGACGGTGAACCTGATCATATCCCTCGGGCCGCAGCCCGTGGTGGTGGTGCCGCCCATTGTCGGCCTGCCCCGGGCCAACGCCGAGGCGGCCCTGCTTGCGGCCGGACTGACCGTGGGCGTGTTCACCGAAGAGTACAGTGACACGGTGCCTGCGGGCATCGTCATCAGCCAGAATCCTGCGGCCGGCGTGGAGGTCCTGCTGGGCGCCGCGGTGGGCGCCGCGGTCTCCCTCGGGCCGCAGCCCGTGCCGGTGCCCGATGTGACGGGCCTTCCCCGGGCGGACGCCGAGGCCGCGCTTGCCGCGGCCGGGTTCACCGTCGGCACGGTGACCGAGGCCACGGATCCCGAGGTGGACGCGGGCTCGGTGGTGAGCCAGAATCCCGAGGGCGGCGTGGAGGCGGTTCCCGGCACGCCGGTGGACCTGGTGGTCTCCCTGGGTCCGGCCCCGGTCGAGGTGCCCGATGTGATCGGGCTTGCCCAGGCCACGGCCAGCACCCGGATCACGACGGCGGGCCTGGTGGTGGGCACGGTGACGGAGGAGTACAGCACCACGGTGCTGGCGGGACGCGTCATCAGCCAGGCTCCCGAGGCGGGCGTGGAGGTGGCCCCCGGGTCGCAGGTGGACCTGGTGGTCTCCCGTGGTCCGGCGCCGGTGACGGTGCCCGACCTGGTCGGCAGCACGCGCTCCGCGGCGGTTGGGCTGCTCACGGCGGTCCAGCTGGCCGAGGGCAGCGTCACGTATGAGTACTCCGACACCGTGGCCCGGGACATCGTGCTCAGCCAGGCCACCCTGCCCGGCTCGGAGGTCCCCGCGGGCACGGCCATTGATTTCGTGGTTTCCCGCGGCGTCGCGCCCGGCGTGGTGCCGGACATCGTCGGCGAGCTGCGCTCCGATGCCGAGGCCGACATTGCGGCCGCCGGCCTCGTGATTGGCACGGTCAGCGAGCAGTACAGCCAGACGGTCGGCAAGGACCGCGTGATCCGCCAGACCCCGGCGGCGGGCACCGAGCTGGCCAAGGGCTCCGCGGTGAACTTCGTGGTCTCCCTGGGCAAGGAGCAGGGGGAGACCTCCACGGTGCCCAACGTGGTGAACACGCCGGTGACCTCCGCCCGCGCGGCCATCACGGCCGCCGGGTTCGTGGTGGGCGTGGAGACCACAAAATACGACGACACGGTGCCCGCGGGCTGGGTGATGGCCCAGAGCCCCGCCGGGGGCACGCAGAGCGCGGCGGGCGCACCGGTTGACCTGGTGGTGTCGCTGGGCACGTATCAGGGGCCGGACGCCGAGGAGGCCCGCGCGCTGCTGGCCGCCCTCTTTGACGAGGCCGACACGGACGGCGACGGCAAACTGAGCTGGGAGGAGGCCCTGGCGGCCGTGCCCTCGCTCTCCCGCGCCGTTTTCGACGAACTGGACACGAACACGGACGGCTATCTGGACCGCGAGGAGCTGGGCATCGGCGGGTGCGGTTCCTGCGGCTGCCAGAAGGGCGGCATGACGCCGGGCGGGCTGAAGCAGCGCCTCGGCGACCTGTTCCTGTCGGCGCTGGCCCTGTCGGTGCTGGCGGCCTTTGGCAGGTGCGGGCGGTGATGTCCGGGTGTTGACGGGTGTTTTCCGGGCCGGGGACGGCGAAGCGGCCTCCCCGGCCCGGTCGTTTTTCCGGCGGCGGTGAAACCCGCCCCGGGGCGGCGGCGTCTAACCGTGCGGGGGCGGTGTGTTCCCGCAGGCGGTCCGCGCCCCCGCACAGGCAACCAACCCTTGGAGATGTTTTGAACCCATGAGCAAGCACGATCTCACCCGCAGGGCCTTCCTCGCCTCCGCCACCACCACGGCCGTCGTGGCCGGCGTCGCCCGGGCCAACACCGCCCAGGTGGTCCCCCGCAAGCTTTCGCCGAACGACAAGATCAACGTCGCGGCCATCGGCGCGGGCGGCAAGGGGGGCGACGACATCATGTCGCTCCACCGGATCAAGCAGAACGTCAACGTGGTGGCCCTGTGCGACGTGGACTGGAGCCAGACGGAGGAGACGTTCTACCGGATCGCCGGGGCGAAGCAGTACAAGGACTACCGCAAGATGCTGGAGGAGATGGGCGGCCAGATTGACGCCTGCACCGTCAGCACGCCCGACCACACCCACGCCCCGGCGGCGTACATGGCGATGAACCTGGGCAAGCACGTCTACGTCCAGAAGCCCCTCACGCACACCATCGCAGAGGCGCGCCTCCTCCGTGAGACGGCGAAGAAGACCGGCGTGATCACGCAGATGGGCAACCAGGGCCACTGCGGCAACGGCGTGCGCGACCTGTGCGAGATGCTGTGGGCGGGCGCCATCGGCGACGTCACGGAGGCCCACATCTGGACCAACCGCCCCGTGTGGCCTCAGGGCATCTCGGAGCCCCTGGCCGAGGAGGCCGTGCCCGAAACGATGGACTGGGACCTCTGGATTGGCACCGCGCCCATGCGGCCCTACAACAAGGGCTACGCCCCCTTCAAGTGGCGCGGCTGGTGGGACTTTGGCTGCGGCGCCATCGGCGACATGGCCTGCCACATCATGGACCCGGCCTTCTGGTCCCTGAAACTCGGCGACGCGGCGACCTTCACGGCCCAGACGGTCAGCCAGGAGGGCATGTCCGCCCAGACGGCGCCCCTGAAGTCCGTCATCAAGTTCACCTTCCCCGCCCGCGCGGACATGCAGCCGGTGACGGTGTACTGGCACGACGGCGGCGACAAGCCCCCGCGGCCCGAAGGGGTGCCCGCGGACGAGAAGCTGGGCGACGGCGACAACGGCTCGCTGTTCATCGGCACGAAGGGCTTCATCACGGCGGGCGAGTATGGCGGCGACGCGCGCCTGCTGCCCGCGGCGGTCATGAAGGATTACACGAAGCCGCCCAAGACCATCGAGCGCATCAAGGGGCAGAGCCCCTACAAGAACTGGGTGGACGGCATCCTGACCGGCAAGCCCTGCGCGAGCAATTTCGACTACGCCGGCCCCCTCACCGAGGTGGCGAACTTCGGCAACATCGCCCTGCACGCCAACGGCGAGGCCGTCACCTACGATGTCGCCTCCATGAAGATCACCAGCAATCCGGCCCTGAACACCCTCCTGACCAAGGAGTACCGCAAGGGCTGGGAGCTTCCCTGCTGACCCCCGCATGACCCGGCCGCCGGCGCGGGAAATGCCGCGCCGGCGGCGTTTGTTTTGAAGGAACGGGCGCGCCGCCGCGCCCCGCTCGGAAAGGCTCCCATGAAGATCAAGGCTGCGCAGTGGGCCGCGCCGGGGCAGATCCGGCTCATCGAGACCGAGAAACCCGTCCCCGGCCCCGGCGAGGTGCTGGTGCGCGTGGAGTCTGTCGGTGTCTGCGGCTCCGACATCCACTACTTCCTCCACGGCCGCATCGGGGAAAACCGGCTCAAGGGGCCGACCATTCTCGGCCACGAGTACGCGGGCATCGTTGAGGCGGCGGGGGAGGGGGCCGACCCGTCGCTCGTCGGCCGCCGCGTCGCCGTTGAGCCCGGCATTCCCTGCGGGGCCTGTGAATGGTGCCGTTCGGGCCGCTACAACGTGTGCGAGGGCATGGTGTTTCCCGGCGGCCCCGGCGTGGACGGCGCCCTGCGCGAGTACATGGTCGCCCCCGCCGGGCGCTGCTTCCCCGTTCCCGCCGGCATGACCGCCGCCGTGGCCGCCATGATTGAGCCGGCCGCCGTCGCCGTGCACACCGTAGAGCTGGCCCGCCTGCGCCCCGGCGACACGGTCTTTGTGGCGGGCCTCGGCCCGATCGGCCTGCTCACGGCCCAGGTGGCGAGGCTTTGCGGCGCCGCCGCCGTGTACGGCGCCGACCTCTACCCCGAGCGTGTGGCGGCGGCCCGGGCGCACGGGGTGGATGAGGCGTTTCAGGCCGCGCCCGGGGGAATGGCCGCGGGCGCGCGCGCCACGGTGGACTGGCTGTTCTCCCGCACGGGCGGCCGGGGCGCCGACGTCACCTTCGACTGCACGAACAGCTCCGACGGCATCCTGGTGGCGATGCACTGCGCGCGCCCGGCGGGCCGCGCGGTGCTCACGGGCATCAGCGGCGCGGAGGAGGACCCCGTGCCGGTCAGCGTGGCGCGGCGCAGGGGATTGGGCGTACAATGGTGCCGCCGCTTTTTGAACAACTACCCCGCCACGCTGGCGCTGGCCGCCACGGGCAGGCTGGACGTCGGCTCGCTGGTGACGCACTCCTTTCCCCTGGAGCGCACCCAGGAGGCCTTCCAGCTGGTGGCGGACTATGCGGACGGCGTGCTGAAGGCGTCCGTGGACTTCTAACTGAAAGCCCCGCGACGGGGCGTGGAGACGCGCAAGATGAAATGGCTCAAGAGAATCGGTGTCGCGCTGGCCGTGGTGGTCCTGCTCTTCCTCGTGGTGGTCGGGCCCTGGCCCGTGTACAAGGACTCCAAGTTCGCCCAGGCCTCCTACTACAAGGAGGCCCTCGCGAGCATTGACAAGAATGCGGCGCTGTCGGACATCACGGAGACGCCGGGCACCCTGCGCGCCGGGTGGGGCGTTCGCGACATGACCCCCCCCATCGGCACGCCCATGGGCGGCTACGGCGCGCGGCCGGACGGCAAGCGGTCCAAGGGTGTCCGCGACCGCCTGCACGCCAAGGCCATTGTCCTTGCCGACGGCAAGGACACGGTGGCGATCATCGGCTCCGACATGCTCATCACCACGCCGAACATCGCCGAGCTCACCTGGAAGAAGGTGAAGCTTGCGGGTCTCCCGCTCACGGAGAACAACATCCTCTTCACGGCCAGCCACACCCACTGCGGCCCCGGCGGTTTCGGCCCCGGGCTGGCGGCGAAGGTGTCGGCGGGCACCTACGACCCGAAGGTGCCCGAGCTGATCTCCACGGCCTACGCCGAGGCGATCAAGGAGGCCTACGAGTCCATGAAGCCCGCCAAGATCGCCTGGGGCGGCGTGGACGCCCCGGAGCTTATCCGAAACCGCACCCGCGACGCGGCGGTGGACTCGATGATCAACTACCTCGTGGTGGACAAGGAATCCGGCGAGCGGTGCTATGTCATGCGCTTTTCGGCGCACCCGACCAACTACGGGTCGGACATGATGGACTTCACCGCCGAGTACCCCGGCGAGTTCATGAAGTCGGTGCAGGAGCAGACCGGCGCGACCGCCATGTACCTCGGCGGATCCCTCGGCTCCTCCAGCCCCCGCGCCCCCGAGGGCCCCTCGCCCAACGAGCGCATCATCCTTCTGGGGCAGGCGCTCGCCAAGAAGCTGCTGGAGAACACGCAGGCGCTTGAGTTCCACGACAAGGTGGACGTCGCCAGTCTGGGCACGCCCGTCGGCATGCCGGGCATGCAGATTCGCCCCCTGTCGCCCAAGTGGCGGATTTCCCCCGTCTTTGCGCGTTTCTTCGGCGTGCCCACCGAGGGCTGGATCCAGGGCGTCCGCATCGGCGACGTGGTGTTTGTGGGCTATCCCTACGACTTCAGCGGCGAGGTGGGGAAGGCGTGGCGCGAGGAGTACGAGGCCAAGGGGATCCACCTGTGGCCCACCAGTTTCTGCGTAACCTACTGCGGCTACCTCTCCCCCGACCGCCACTACAACACCGTGGAGAAGAACGGCCAGCTTGACTACGAAACCGGCCTCATGAGCTGGTTCGGCCCGAACGCCGAGGCCTACTTCAAGGCCCTCACGGACAGGGTGGTGGCAGGGGTCACCGGCGGCGGCGCGGCCCGTGTGGCGGCGGCCCCCGCGAACTGAGCATGACCCTGGACGAACAGCACACCGAATCACCGCCCCCCGCGGCCGCGGATGCCGGCTCCGGGGGGCTTTCCCTGCCTGCGGCCCTCTTCGGCGCGGCGGTCCTGCTGCTCGTGCTTGCCGCCATCGGCGAGGAGCGCCTGATCGCGCGGGAGCCCTGGGTCGGCGGGCTGGTCTGTCTCGACGGGGAGACGCCCCCCCCGCCGGACGCGCTGGCGGTCCGCGCGCGGATTGTCTCGCGGGAACACCCCGCGCCGGGGGACAGGGAACTGCGCCTGCTTCATGACTGGGCGGTGTCCTCCGATGAAGTTTCCGGATTCCGGGCGGACACCCCGGAACTGGCCGTCGCCGTCGCCCTGCCCAGGGGGGACCTGGTGCCGCTGCTGGCCTCGGGCCGTCTGCCGGAACCCGGCGCGCCAGAGGCCCTCGCGGGGGACCTCGCCCGCGATGAAGCTTTCGCCCTCGCCGGCCAGCCCTTCACCGTGGTGGGGCGGCTGCGCCGCAATGTGTCCGGTTTCCTTTTCTCCTACCTGATTCTCGACGATCCCGCCCTCGATGCGGCCTTTCCCGACGATGGGGCGACCGTGGAGGGCTGGGCGCATCCAAGCGGGATGAACTTGCAGCCCGATGATGACGGGGAGACGGGGGAGGAAACCTCCGGGGACTCCGAAGAGGGGGACGACACGGCGCCGGTTGCGGAGGAGGAATCGGGCGGGGCATCCGAAGAGGAGGAGGATCCCGCGGCGCTCGTGCCCTACTGGCAGGGCGGGGAAACGCGCACGGTGCCGCTGGCGGCATGGGCGGCCGCGGCGGGGCTGGCGCTGGCCGTCCTGTCGGCGTGGATCGCCCATACCCGTCTCTGCCGCCGTTGGGCGGCCACGCTTCCCGCGGGGCACTTCTTCCGCCCGCTGTTCGGCGAGGTGGCGGCGCGCCCGCGCCTGTGGACCGGCATGCACGCCGGGCTTTACGCGCTTCTGTTTTTGGCCATGCTCCTCGTGATGTCGCGCCCCCTGCTGGCGCACCGGTTTAACGCCTATATCGGTGCGGTTTTCGCCGAGGGCGGGCTGGAGCATGTGGGCCGCGCCTACGCCTCCGGCAACGTGCTGGAGGCGGCGTGGGTCACCTGGCGCAACAACTTTCTGGAGCAGACCGTGCTGCACACCGTGCTGCTCTCCGTGTTTCCCCTGGCGCTGGGCGTGGCCAAGAACGCCGTCACCTTCCTTCTGGTCGGGGCGGGCATGGCCCCGGTCTGGGTGGGACGCTCGGGCACCTACGCCTTCCACGTTGTCACCATGGTGCTGGAGCTGGAAATTTACGCACTGGCCTCGTTTGCCGTGACGGTGTGGGCCCTGCGCGTCTTTGCCTTCCTCCGAAAGCCGGAGCCTGCGTCCCTTCCCGGACTGGGCGCGGGGGTGCAGGTGCTGGGGGGAACCATCCTCTACGCCGGCGTTGTGCTCGGCGCCGCGGCGCTGTATGAGGCGGTGACGCTCATCAGCGCGATGCCGTAGGCGCCTCCAGCGCGTCGTCGAAGGCGGGGGTGTTCACGGTGTCAAAGCGGTTGTCCCCCGCATGGACCAGCAGGCTCACGGACAGCCCCCGCTTCTCCGCGAAGGCGCGGCCCGCCTCCGGCCCGAGCACCATGAGCGCCGTCGCGTAGGCGTCGGCCCAGGCGCAGGACGGGTGCAGCACGCTGGCGGAGGCCAGGGCATGCTCAATGGGGCGTCCGGTTTTCGGGTCAACGGTGTGTGAGAACCGTTTTCCGTCCACCATGCGGAAATTGCGGTAGTCCCCCGAGGTGGCGAGGGCGGCGGACGCCAGCAGCACCACCTCCTGCACGCTGCGCTCCCCGTACCGCGGTTTCTCGATGCCGATGCGCCAGGGGCCGCCCTTGGGGCCGTTCCCTTTCGCCCTCACCTCGCCGCCGACCTCCACCATGTAGCCGTCGACCCCGAGGGCCTCCAGGGCCTCCGCCGCCTTGTCCACGGCATACCCCTTGGCCACGGCCGACAGGTCGCAATAGACGTCCGCCCGCGCCTTGGTCAGGCGGTTCTCCGCGTCCACGGCCACCATGCGCCAACCCACACGTTCCCGCAGGGCGGCGACGGCCGCGTCATCCGGCGGCGGCCCCTCCGGGTCCGGGCCAAAACCCCAGGCGTTCACCAGGGGCCCCACGGTGATGTCAAAGGCGCCGTCCGACTGCTCGGAAACCGCCAGCGCTATGCGGAACACCTCGGCGGTCTCCGCGCTCACGGGGAAGGGGTCCGTTCCGGGATGCCGGTTGAAGCGGCTCAGCTCGGAGTCCTCCCGGTAGGTGGACATCTTCTCGTTGACGTCCTCCAGGGCCGCCTCCACTTCATTTCGGGCGCGGAGGACTTTCTCCTTTGACAGGACACCGGTGAGGGTCGCATGATAGGACGACCCCATGCTTTTTCCCTCGAACTTCGCCACGGACGGCTGCTCGGCGGAGGGGGTGTCCTTGCCGCCCGCCGGGGCGGGGGGGCGGTTCAGGGAGCGGTGGGCGTAC
>JAKPUV010000568.1 GCA_029554925.1 Candidatus Hydrogenedentota bacterium
TACAACACGGACGAGGACCTGCGGGGCACGTTTGACCGGGTGAAGATGGCGACCCTCCAGTCCCTGCTCTACCGCAAGGACAGCGCCGACTCCCACATCGCGGGCACCATTTACACCCGCGGCAACGTCTACAACACCAACTACAGCCTGCTTTCAGACGCGAACATCCAGTCCAGCGACCTGAAGAGCCGCCAGTTCGACCCCACGAACGGAAAGGTGCTGCAGAACCCCGCCACGGGCGCCATGGTCACAACCTCCCTCGTTTCGGCGGGCAACGACGCCCAGGGCCGGCCGACGCAGTTTGGGAATCTTTACCGCAACTATCCCAGCGACCCCGACCTGATGACCGACGGGCCGCTGCCCACCGACTTTCCGGCGCCCTTTCCCGATGAGGACGGCGACCGGTATGTGGACGACATGGAGTTTGAGGAGATCGCCTCGCTGCTGGAGGGACACATGGACGGCGGCATCGCCCACGGCGTCCCCGAGGGGGCCACCTATAGCACGAACGCCCTGCCGACCACCTCCAACTCGGCCCTGTCCACGCTGGCGGCCTCGGGGCGCTACGACGGCAACCTCATCCTCGTGGGCACGGAGGCCAACCCCATCCAGCTCGACGGTGAAATCGCCGTGAACGGCGACCTGGTCATGACCGGAAAGGTGAAGGGCACGGGGCAGATCTTTGTGCGCGGCAACACCTATCTCGCGGGCGACGTCACCTACGCCGACGCCCCCGGAAAATTCGGGGAGGCGGCGGACGGCACCAAGAACGCGCTGGCCCTCGTGTCCGGCGGCAGCATCATGATGGGCGACTACCTGACCATCCGCGGCAAGAACCACTCCAAGGACACGCAGAAATTCCCGAACACGGCCTACAGCATTGATGTGCGCACGGCGAACAAGTCGGCCACGCAGACGATAGACGGGAAGAAGGAGACGCTGAACTACGGCTACTTCGACCCCGGCGTCATTGACGCGGGCGGCATCTACCCCACCATGGTGAACAACAGCGGCAAGACGGTGCCCCGGCAGGGGCAGCAGTTCTCCTTCACGCAGTCGGAGCTGCAGCTGTTCAACTACTCCGAGCTTCAGAAGGCCGTCGCCGACCCCAACTACACCCCCCGTTTCTACGGCATGCGGGAAAGCCAGCCAGACAACATCTGGGTGTACACGAACATGACGGACGAGCACGCGGTGAAGTACGACCAGACCGACGGCAAGGTGAAACTGCTCCAGGACTACATGGTCCAGAAGGGGTACCCGCTGGAGATTCTGGACCGCGCGGCCTACCACTACATGAACCCCTCGGCCAACTGGATCAGTGAGGACATCCTGCGCAAGATCTGGTGGAACGACGAGATGGCCCGGCCGGACAAGTCCAAGTGGAAGTTTGACGGGCTGCTTTACAGCAACAACGCCATTTTTGCCATCACCCGGAGCAAATCGCGGCACAAGTCCTACACCGAGGGAAAGATGCAGGTGCGCGGCGCGATTATCTGCCCCGACCTCGGCGTGCTCGTGGCCGGCCCCGACAAGAAGGGCGAGGAGTCGTTCACCCTGCTGTATGACGGCCGGGTGAAGGAGTTCTGGGCGCCGCAGGACCGCACCCAGGTCTTCTTCTCGCGCACGGTCTACAGCGTGCTCCGCGAAGGCGCCTGACCGGAGCCGCGCAAGCAACAGCCTGCTTCCGGGTGATTCCCGGCGCAATGGAAGGGAGCCCCCGCCATGGGAAGATATGTCGTTCTGGCGGCGCTGTGCGCCGCGGCGGCCGCCACGTCGTCCGCCGACACCATACACCTGAAAAACGGCACCCCCGTCAACGGCGAGATTGAGTCGAAAAGCGAGGGGGTGCTGACGGTGCGGGTCGGCAAGCGCCGCATCAAGCTGCGCGAGGACGAGGTGCAGCTCGTCGAGGAGAACGACCTCGACGGCAGCCTCAATCTGGACACGGCGCGCGAGGAGGCAAAACGCCGCGACGCCGACCTTTCCGCCCAGACCGGTCTGAACTACCAGCAGCGCGCCGCAGTGGACGGCGCGCTGGACATGTTCAACTCGGATCTGGAGGACATGAGCGCGGACGGGCGGCGCAAACTGGTGGAAATGCAGAAGACCGCCGACCTGGTCCCCTATCTGCTGCTGCTCTTTCCCGACGCGCACCCCCTGAACCGCGCGCGTCTTGTCCGGCTGCTGTTTGAGTTCAGCGCGGACCGGGCGCGTCCGCTGCTGGCCGCCCACGCCGGAGATCCAGAGGCCAACCTGCGCGAGACCTGCCTGGAGCTCATGGCCAAGATCGCGGGGCACACGCCCGCGGAGGTCGAGGTGCTGGTCCGGGGGCTGGCCGACCACGAGGTCACCGTGCGCATGGCGGCCTGCCGCGGGCTCGCCGCGGCGCGGAGCAGAGAGGCCACCCCGATGCTGGTCCATGCCCT
>JAKPUV010000605.1 GCA_029554925.1 Candidatus Hydrogenedentota bacterium
GCCCAGCGACGCCAGGCGCTCCTCGATCCTCTCGTACCCCCGGTCAATGTGGTAGACGCGGTGCAGGACCGTCTCTCCCTCGCCCGCCATGAGTCCGGCGATCACGAGGGCCGCGCTCGCGCGCAGGTCCGACGCCATGACCGGCGCTCCCGACAGGCCGGCAACGCCGCGCACGATGGCCGTGTTCCCGTCCACGCTGATGTCGGCGCCCATGCGCGCCAGCTCGGCCACCTGCATGAAGCGGTTTTCGAAGACCGTCTCGCGGATGCAGCTCGCGCCGTCGGCGCAGGTCAGCATCGCCATGAACTGCGCCTGGAGGTCCGTGGCGAAGCCGGGGAAGGGCTGGGTGGTGATGTCCACCGCCTTCAGCCCGTCCGGCGCGGCGACGCGGATGCGGTTCGCCGCCGCCTCCACGGTCGCGCCCGCCTCCGCCAGCTTGTCCAGGAAGACCGGCAGGTGGTCCGCGTTCGCGTCCAGCACCGTCACGTCGCCGCGCGTGGCGGCGGCGGCGGCCAGGAAGGTGCCCGCCTCGATCCGGTCGGGAACCGCCGTGTGGTCGGCCCCGCCGAGGGACTCCACGCCCACGACCGTGATGACGTCCGTGCCCGCGCCGGAGATCCGCGCGCCCATCGCGTTGAGGAAGCGCGCCAGGTCCGAAACCTCCGGCTCCCGCGCCACATTCACCAGCCGGGTGACCCCGTCGGCGCGCGTGGCCGCCATCATGAGCGTCTCCGTCGCGCCGACGCTGGGGAAGTCCAGCGTGAAGCGGGTCCCCCGGAGCTTGCCGTCGGCCAGCACATAGCCCTCGTCCAGGCGGATGCTCGCGCCCAGGGCTTCGAGGCCCTTCAGGTGGATGTCCACCGGGCGGGTGCCGATGGCGCAGCCGCCGGGCAGCGACACGCGCGCCCGGCCGCACCGGGCCAGCAGCGGCCCCAGCACGAAGAACGACGCCCGCATCTTGCGCACGAGGTCGTAGGGCGCCTCGGGCTCGAGGACGCCGGAGGCGTCCATGATCATGTAGCGTCCCGTGAACTCCGTCCGCACGCCCATGTGCGACAGCAGCTTGTCCATCGAGAAGACGTCGTGCAGGCAGGGCACATTGTGCAGCGTGCAGGGCGTCTCCGCCAGCAGCGAGGCCGCCAGCAGCGGCAGCACCGCGTTCTTTGCGCCGTGCACGTGCACCGCGCCCCGCAGCGGCTTCCCCCCCCGGATAATGATTCGGTCCATGGCATGCTCTCCACCAATGACATCTCTATCCCCCGGAACGCCCCTGGCGTTCCCGGAGGCCCCTGGAACAACAAAGGCCCAAAGCCGGTAAAAGCCTTGGGCCTGCGTCCGTTACGGTAATCTACTCACAGTGCGGGAGGGGCAGGCGCCGTCTCCGTCGTATGTTCCGCCGCTGCGGGGGCCGCCGCCTCGGGCGCGGGCGCAGGGGCCGTTTCCGGCGCGGGCGCGGGGGCCGCCTCGGCGGGCGCCGCCGCCGCGGGGGCCGCCTCCGGCACGGGGGTGGCCTCGACCACCACCGGCGCGGGCGCGGGCGCCGCAGCCGGCGCCGCAGTGTCCGCCGCAGGAGCCGCCGCGGGGGCTGCGGCATCCGTGGCCGCCGCCTCGGGCGCGGGATTCTGCTCCTCGAAGAGGGCGTTCATGTTCGCGATTTCCTCCTCGCTGACCG
>JAKPUV010000619.1 GCA_029554925.1 Candidatus Hydrogenedentota bacterium
GCCCAGCCCTTCATCCACATGTCGCCGCTGGTCTTGATGATCTCCCGCACAAACACGGGCGCGTCTTCCCGGGTCATCTTGGTCTCCTGAAATGCCCCTCCTGAGCGGGTAGTATACATCCCGGCTGCGGGGTCTCGGTAATTGAACCGGAGTCTTTGCGTGCCGGTGTGTTCTGCGCTATGATGTCGGGACGCGCATGGAGGCGCGCACCGCGGCGGCTGGGGCCGCCCAAGAGGAAGGAGGGACGGGATGTCCATGAAAGGTTTGGCGGGGCGCGCCGTGTCGTGGGCGGCGCCGGTGCTGGTGGGCATGTGCCTGTTTGCCGGGGGCGGCGGGGCGGCCGCGCAGGCACCGGCCCCGCCCGCCGGATCCGCCCCTGTTTCGGAGGATCCCCTGCGGGCGCTTGGGATGTTTTTGATGGCCTTGGGCGAACTGGACGACCCGGCGCGGGTTGCCGAATGCCCCTTCGACGGCAACGGCAAGGACAAGAAGGAAAAGGGCAACGGGATTCCGGACGCGGCGGAGTTCACGCTGCTGGCGGAGGTGCTGCGGAACCCCCGGCTGGAGATGGGCGCGCTGGGGGGCGTGTCCCACACGCAGGCGGCCGAGGCCTACCGCGCGAATCTCGCGCGGGCCGCGGAGCAGTTGGGAGATCCGGAGGGCGCCGCCCGGCGGCCCTGGCTGGCGGCGGCCGTCGCGGGCTACATGACCCTTGACGCCTGGAACGCGGACGAGTTCCTGGAGGCCGCCGTGCGGGACATCGCGGGCCTCAAAGTCAGGCTCGACGACTATGAAACCTCCCAGCTGATCCACCTCCCGGCGCAGCAGGACGCGGACAACGACGCGGTCACCAACCGGGAGGAGTGGGAGTACACGCGGTCGGTTTCTGGGACCGCGCAGGAGTTCGCCCGGCGGTGCCTCGATCCGGAGGCCCGCGACATGCTCCCCATGGTTCCCCTGGACTCCCTCCACTGCTGGAACGACGATCCGAACGATCCGGGGCCGCACGCCGGATTCCTGCGGATGGACACCTCCAACGGCGGGCTGAAGTTCAACGCCTGGGTGAAACTGGACCCGGACGGGCGGGGCATCGAGCTGCCGGAGGAGGCGATGCAGCTGGGCGCGCAGCAGGACATCATCCGCGCCGGCCGCCTCATCGAGCTGCGCCTGGTTCCCGGCCAGAACAGGCCGTTCGACCACTGGTCCATCCCGGGAACCATGGGGGACCGCAGTTTCAAGAAGCGCGTGGTCTTTACCTTCATCGCGCAAAACGGCCCGGACCTGATGGTGCGGGCCGTGCCGCGTTAGGCGGCCGTTTCCGGGCGTCCCGGGGGTTCTGTCTGCGTCCCGAGAAGCGACAGGCCGCACGCGCAGGGTTCCCGGTGGTCGGCTTCGCGGTAACGCAGGAGCAGCGCCGCGGCGTCCGCCCCGTCCGCCGGGGCGAAAAGCCCCAGCAGCTCCGCGAGGCGCGCGGCGGCCCCGGGCACGGGAAGGCTCTCCAGACCCGCGTCGCGCAGGCGGTGGACGGCGCGCAGGGTGCGCAGCCCGTCAAACCACTCATGGA
>JAKPUV010000622.1 GCA_029554925.1 Candidatus Hydrogenedentota bacterium
TTCCCGGCGGTGGTGAAGACCCACGCCACGCTGGGCGTGTCGCGCGTGCTGACGGAGAACTCCGAACTGCACTTCGCGTACCACCATGCGTTCAACAACCATCTGACGGACAACGGCAAGGGCGACCTCTTCTCCGTGCTGGGGAAGGGGTCGGAAATCTCCCTGCGGGAGAACACGTTCACGGTGCAGTACACGTACCGGTTCTGAGGGCGGTCAGTCTTCCAGGCCGGCCCCCCGGCAGCGGCGCAGGCGGACGGTGAAGACGCTGCCCTCGCCGGGGACGCTTTCCACCGCCACGCCGCCGTCGTAGAGGGCGGCCAGTTTCCGGACCAGCGCCAGGCCGAGCCCCGAGCCGGTGATGTGCTCCGTCTCGCGCTTGCGCACCCGGCCAAACTCGCGGAACAGGCCCCCGATCTCCGCGGGCGTCATGCCAATGCCCGTGTCGTGCGCCTCAACAAAGACATGCTCCCCGTCCTGCCACAGGCGCAGCGACGCGCTTCCCCCCTCCCGGTTGTACTTGACGGCGTTCGAGAGGAGGTTCTGGAGGATGCTCTCCATCTCCCAGCGGTCGGCGCGGACCATAAACGGGGCCGGCGCGTCGAGCGACAGCGTGACGGCTCGCCCCCGCGCGGCGGGCGCCGCCTCCTCCAGCACCGTCCGGGCCGTCTCCCCAAGGTCGAAGAACTCCAGACTGCGCGGGCGCTCGCCGGACTCCACGCGGGTGAGGTCGAGCAGATCGCCCACCATGCCGCGGGCGGCCTCCAGCCGCGCCAGTGCCCGCGCCACGAGAGGGGCATAGGGGGGCAGCGCGTCGCCGAGGGTTCCCGCGTCGAGAATCTGCAGCGCGCTTTCCGCCGCGGCGAGGGGGGCCTTCAGCTCGTGGGCGAGCACGGAGACGAACTCCAAGCGGATGCGGCGCTTCTCCAAGGCGTGCAGGCGCTCCAGGCGGGTCTCCTCAAGAAAGCGCAGGGCGCGCGCCACGCCCTCCAGCAGCTGCTCCGGCGTGAAGGGCTTGGGCAGGAAGTCCACCGCGCCCCGCCGCGCCACGTCCACCGCCTCGGCGTAGCTGGGCGAGGCCTCGGTCATGATGACCGCCAGCTCCGACCGCCCCTCGCGGGCCTGCGCCATGAGGTCCGCCCCGGCGGCGCAGGAGAGCTCGTTGTCCAGAATCAGGATGTCGGGCGAAAACGCGGCGATGCGGGCGCAGCACCGGCAGGACGAGGCCGCCTTCTCCACCTCGAGGACGACGTCGCCGCCGCCGGGCAGGGGCACAGCCCGGCCGCGGAGCGACTCCGCGGCCATGCGCCGCGTGTCCGCGTCCGCGTCCACCACGAGCACCCGGACCGTCCCGTCCATGGACCGCTCCTTGCCGCGTGTCAGGGAATCAGGGGGCCAGCCGTTCCACGGTGAACGGGGCCCTCAGGCCGTATCCCACAAAGGCGTACTCGGCGCCCGCGGGCTGGGGCGACTCGGGCGCGTTGTTCCACGACCCGGGGTGGGTCAGGCCGGCGTCCTTGTTGCCCAGATGCGGGCCGAGGGGGTTGCGCAGGCTGCCGTATACCAGCACGGATACCGTGTTGGCGCCGGCGTTCAGCAGGCCGGTGATCTCGCGTTCTGCGGGCTGGAGATAGATGGGGCCCGCAGGCTGCCCGTTCACGGTCACGACCGCCACCACGCCCGACCAGTCAGGCAGGGTCAGGAGGTGGCGCGCCTTCGGGTCGTCCACCTGCACGGTGGCGGTGTACATCATGCGGTGGCCGAAGAACGGCAGCCCCTGGTCTTTCCACTCGCCCAGCGCGAGGGGAGCGCTCGGCACCACGACGAAGCCTTTGTCGGCGGGTTTCAGCGCGAAGTCGCCGACGAAGTAGGCGGCCTCCAGCTCGTGGAACACCGTCATGGGCGACGCCTTGACTGTGAGGGTGTTTTCGCCCTGCTTCACGGCGCCCGCCAGGGGGATGGCCGGGAAGGCGCGGTCGAGCCACCAGTGTCCCTGTTCGGGGGTCACGGGTTTGCCGTTGCAGGTGATCTCGTAGAGGTCGGCGCGCTCCACCACGGCGAAGAGGTGCTCCGGCGCCGGACCCTCCAGGGTGAAGTGGTAGGTCGCCTCAAACCCGCTGTCCTGGGGGAACTCGGTCTTCAGCAGCTCGTCGCGGAACTGGACGCAGTGGTCCCAGATGTTCCCGCGGAGGCCGTTCTTCTTGAAGACGTGGTCCGCCGCCTTCTTCCAGTAGACGCCCTCGAGGGTTTCGCCGCCCGCCGTCACGTCCACATAGTCTAGGAGGAGCACATTGTCGTCCGCGCGGCTCACGGCAATGTCGGACACCGCCAGCGCGGTGCGCCCCGAGACAGGCGCGGGCGCCGGGGCGGCCTCCTTCTCGGTCTTGTCGAGGAAGAGCATCAGGCTGCCGCAGGGGGGCAGGGTGAACGGCGCCATGACGCCGTCGGCGGCCTTTCCGAAGGGGAAAGCGCGCAGGCCGCCCTTGTCCAGAACGGCCTCGCGGACGCCCGCCATGCCTTTCGCCATGACGGATCCGGACGCGGAAACATCGTTGCTGGTGTTGACGATGAAGACAATCTCTCCGTCCGCGAGCCGGCGGCGGTGGTGGTAGACGGTGGCGGTGTTTTCCGCCGCGAGAACGACCTCCGTGGACTGCGGGCGCAGTTCGCGGAGGCGGGCGGCCGCCTCGGCCGGGGCAATGTTGCGCCAGCCGGCCATGCCGCGCAGTTCCGCACAGCGCGCGTCGGCCGCGCCGTCCACCAGCGAGGGCTGGTCCGGTCCGGCGCAGGAAAGCACCACGCCGCCCTTCTCCAGGAAGCCCTTGAGAAGTTCGGCGGTCCTGGCGTCGAGGGTCTCCATGTTCTCCGGCACCACGACCACGGCGTAGGCGCGGTTGCCCACGCGGAGCCGCGCGCCGCCGTCTTCGGCGGCCTCCACGGCGCCGCGGTCGGCGAGGACGGCCTCGCTGCCGAGGTCAAACTCCGTCTGCGCCTTGGCCAGCGCGGTGACCAGCGCCTGGAATGTGTCGCCCACGGCGGCCAGGCGCTCCCCGTTGGCGAAATGGTGCATCCACGCGGTGGTGGTCGGCTCCAGAACCAGCACTTCGTTGACCTGCTCGCCCTGCGTCAGGCACCAGGTCACGCGGGAGAAGTGCTCCACGAGCGCGCCGTAGGCCTCGAACCACGGCGAGTGGTACGAGAAGGTGGGCGGGTAGTCGCGCTTGCGCGCGCCGCGCATGGTGACGTAGGACAGGTGCTCGTTGAGCGTGTTGACGCCCAGCACCTGAAGCCAGTCGCCGATGCGCTTGTAGTCCTCGAAGCGCATCTCCGCGCCGCTGCCGCCGTACAGCTCGCACAGCGTGCGCGCGCGGCCCGCCTGGCTGGCCACGCTGGCCACCTCGAGCACGGCGCGCACGTTGCCGAACTGG
>JAKPUV010000664.1 GCA_029554925.1 Candidatus Hydrogenedentota bacterium
TGGAGACGGTGCTGCGCGGCGTTGCGGAGGCCGCGCCGCCTCCGGTGGCGCTGGACGGCGACTGGGAGGTGGAGCTGGCCCCGACGCTGGACAACCGCTGGGGTGATTTCCGTCTGCCCGCCACGGACCAGGTCATCGGCGGGGAGGCCCGCCGCTTCGCTTACGCCGTTGAGACGGCCCCCGCCCCGGGTTGGGAGCGGGCGGACGTGGACAGCTCCGGATGGAAGACCGTCACGCATTCCTTCGGCCAGCGGTTCTGGAAACTTGGGCCGCTGCCGGAGACGGCGGAGGCGGACGCCGCCCTTGCGGCGATGACGGCGGTGGATCCGTCCGTGCCGGTTTCGGTCGGAGGACAGGAGCACCAGTGGCAGTCCTACGACTACTCCACCCGCTGGGGCGTGGAGGGCGACCCGGGTCCGCAGGGACACCACGGCCTGAAGAAGATGGTGTCGGACGACTTCATCGTCCTCGGCGCGCCAAAGTACACCGGCATCTTCATTGAGTACCAGAAGGAGGAGGCAGGCACCCGCTATTACCTCTGGACCACTGTGAACGCGCCGCAGGCGATGAACGCGCTGGCGCGCATGGGGAACATGAAACCCGCCGCGCTGTGGGTGAATGGCGGCCGGGTGGAGGATCCCAACGCCCCCATCGCCCTTCAGGCGGGTGTGAACACCGTGCTTCTGCGCTACGACGCGCCGGGGCGCACGCATTTCGTGCTGGAGCGCGCCGGAGTGCCCTCTGCGGCGTCTGATGTCCCCCTGTCCATGCGCTGGCATGACAATCCCGCCGTGCTGCCTTTTGACCCCGCACCGGAGGCGGCGCGCGCCGCGGGCTGGTACCGCTTCACATCGCCCCCGGGTCTGCGGGCGATGAAAGTCACTGTCCGCGGCGCCCTGCAGGCGTGGGCGGACGGCGAGCCCATGACGGTGGAGAAGGGCACGGCGCGCGCGGACGGGACGGTGGAATACACGGCGGCGGTCCGCACACCCAGGGCGGCGGCCGCCGCCGTGGCGATGCGCGTGGAGCGGGAGCCCGGCTGCCATGGCGGCGCGGCCCTGCCCGAGCCTGTTAAGCTCGACTGTGGCCCCGGCATGATGCCCCTGGGCGACTGGTCGCAGCGGGGCGCTTTGGCGGAGTACTCCGGCGGCATGTGGTACCGGAAGACCTTTACCCTTTCAGACGAGCAGACCCGGGGCCGTGTCACGCTGGACCTGGGCGCGGTGGCCGCGTCCGCGGAGGTGATTGTCAACGGGAAGCCCGCGGGCATCCGCGTCACCCCGCCCTGGCGGGTGGACGTCTCCGGGCTGGTCACACCGGGGGAAAACCGGGTTGAGGTGCTTGTCTGCAACACCCTGGCCAACCACTACGGCACGATTCCCACGCACTACCGCGGCGACCCGGTCTCCGGCCTGCTGGGCCCGGTGACCCTGCGCGTGGAGCGGGAAGTGGC
>JAKPUV010000665.1 GCA_029554925.1 Candidatus Hydrogenedentota bacterium
AAAAACAGGCCGCCCGCCAATGGAGTGGAGGGAAACGCGCACATTGATATGCGGGGAGGTGTTGTTAAACACAGCCGCCTGCATCTGGACAGGGTCCGTCTCTCCTCTACGGGCACCCGTGACGCGGGCGTCATCCTCCACCCCCAGCAACAACACTCCGCCGTCCGTGTTAGCAAACGCTACCACGGCCTCGTAGATGTCGCGGTCCGGAAGCCGATCCCGCTCTTCACCCTTGAACTCGACGGTGAGAGTCTCTCCCCGGCGGATAAGGGCCTCAACCGTCATGGTGTCTAAAGGCATGTGCTGTCACCAATGGTGTTTCTTGGCAAGGAAATAATGCTCCAACTTGGCCACCAGTGTCCAGCCGAGCCGGGGAAGCGTTCCCCTGCAACCGGCACAGAAGGCGATGCGGCAGAGCCCCCCCCACGGACGGCGACCCCCATCGTATCCGGTGGAAATTCTGGCAAGTCGCGCCCGCTTGGAACACTTCGGGATGCAAAAGGTGCGAATTGCGTTCCGTCCAGCACTGGCAACCGTATTCGTCCGGGTGTGAAGAAGGAAATGGCGCGCCCGGCTGGACTCGAACCAGCGGCCCTCAGCTTAGAAGGCTGACGCTCTATCCGCCTGAGCTACGGGCGCGCGGAGGGAAGGGGGATTATCCCACACGCAAACGGCCCGTTCCAAGTCCGCGCGGGACGGCGGTTTCGCGCGGGGCGCGGCGGGCGGGCGTTTCTTGAACGGGGCGGCGGGCGGGAGTATAATTCCATAAATGCCGGATTGGGCTGGTTCCGTCCGGTTTTCCGCACGGGTGTCGTGCGAAGCCCCCCTCTCCACATGTGCGGGGAGGCGGCTGTGTTCTTGTGTGGACAACGAAGACCTGACTGAAGGAGAAAAGAGCGTCATGGCAAAGCGGAGTGTGTATTTCTTTGGCGGCGGCAAGGCCGACGGCAACGAGTCAATGAAGGAGCTGCTGGGCGGCAAGGGGGCCAACCTCGCCGAGATGTGCAGCCTGGGCATCCCGGTCCCCGCGGGGTTCACGATCACCACCGAGATGTGCACCGCCTACTACACGAACAAGGGCAAGCTGCCCAAGGTTCTGGAGGACGAGGTGGCGAAGGCGATGGCGAAGGTGGAGAAGGTCATGAACAAGAAGTTCGGCGACCCGAAGAACCCGCTGCTGGTCTCGGTGCGCTCGGGCGCGCGCCGCTCGATGCCGGGCATGATGGACACGGTCCTCAACGTCGGCCTGACGTCGGCCACGATCCCCGGCCTGGTCGCGAAGACGAAGAACGAGCGCTTCGTGTACGACTCCTACCGCCGCCTCATCATGATGTACGCGGACGTGGTGATGGAGAAGGCCGCGGGCGTCGAGCCGGCCGAGGGCAAGGGCGTCCGTCTCCAGATGGAGCACGCCATGGAGGCCATGAAGAAGGCCAAGGGCTACACGGACGACACGCAGCTCACCGCCGACGACCTTAAGGCGCTGGCGGACGAGTTCAAGAAGATCGTGAAGAAGTGCCTGGGCAAGGAGTTTCCGGACAACGCGCAGGCGCAGCTGTGGGGCGGCATCAAGGCCGTGTTCCAGTCCTGGAACGGCAAGCGCGCCATCGCCTACCGCCGCATTGAGCGCATCCCGGACGACTGGGGCACGGCGGTCAACGTGCAGGCGATGGTGTTCGGCAACACGGGCGAGACCAGCGCGACGGGCGTGGCCTTCACGCGCAACGCGGCCACGGGCGAGAACCTGTTCTACGGCGAGTGGCTGGTGAACGCGCAGGGCGAGGACGTGGTCGCGGGCATCCGCACCCCCAGCCCGATCAACAAGGCCACCAAGGGCGAGCAGAGCGCGCACCTGCTCTCGCTGGAGGAGGCGAGCCCGAAGATCTACAAGCAGCTCGACGGCATCCGCCTCAAGCTGGAGAAGCACTACAAGGACATGATGGACATCGAGTTCACCATCGAGGAGGGCGTCCTCTGGATGCTCCAGTGCCGCGTCGGCAAGCGCACCGGCATGGCGGCCGTCCGCATGGCCGTCGAGATGGCCGAGGCCAAGCTGATCTCCAAGGAGACGGCGATCATGCGCGTGGCCCCGATCCAGCTCACGGAGCTGCTGCTCCCGATGCTTGACCCGAAGGCCGAGAAGGTCGCGAAGGTCCTGGCCAAGGGCCTGCCCGCGGGTCCCGGCGGCAGCGTCGGCCAGGTCGTCTTCACCGCGGACGACGCGGCGGAGTGGGCCGGCAAGGGCAAGAAGGTGATCCTGGTCCGCAACGAGACCTCCCCCGAGGACGTCCACGGCATGCACGTCGCCGAGGCTATTCTGACGGCGAAGGGCGGCATGACCTCCCACGCGGCGCTCGTCGCCCGCGGCTGGGGCAAGTGCTGCATCGTCGGCTGCGGCGCCCTGAACATCGAGGTTGCGAAGAAGCAGATGACCGTCGGCGGCACCGTGGTGAAAGAGGGCGACTGGATCTCCATGAACGGCAGCCAGGGCAAGGTCTTCGCGGGCCAGGTGCCCGTGCTGCCCGCGCAGCCCGAGCTGAACCCCTTCTACAAGAAGATCATGGCGTGGGCGGACGCCGTCCGCCAGATCAACGTGCGCACGAACGCCGACTCCCCGGCGGACGCCGAGCAGGCGGTGAAGTTCGGCGCCGAGGGCATCGGCCTCTGCCGCACCGAGCACATGTTCTTCGACCCCAAGCGCATCATCCACATGCGCGAGATGATTCTGGCCGAGGACGAGGCCGCGCGCCGCAAGGCCGTCATGGCCCTGCTCCCCTTCCAGCGCGACGACTTCTACGGCCTGTTCAAGGCCATGAACGGCCGCCCGGTCACCATCCGCCTGCTTGACCCGCCGCTGCACGAGTTCGTCGGCGGCCTCACGGACGCCCAGATCGCCGAGCTGTCCAAGCAGACCAAGATTTCCGTGGACAAGATCAACGCCCGCATCAAGCAGCTCCACGAGCTGAACCCGATGCTCGGCCACCGCGGCTGCCGCCTCGGCATCGCCTACCCCGAGATCACCGAGATGCAGGCCCGCGCCATCTTCGAGGCCGCCGCGAAGCTGGTCAAGGAGAAGGTCAAGGTCAGCCCCGAGGTCATGGTCCCGCTCATCGGCACCAAGGCCGAGATGGACAACCAGGCCGCCCTCATCCGCGCCATCGCGGAGGAGGTCCAGAAGGAGCAGAAGGTCAAGTTCGCCTACATGGTCGGCACGATGATCGAGATCCCGCGCGCCGCCCTCACGGCCGACAAAATCGCCGCCACCGCCGAGTTCTTCAGCTTCGGCACCAACGACCTCACCCAGATGGGCTTCGGCTACAGCCGCGACGACGTCGGCGGCTTCCTGCCCTACTACCTCGACAAGAAGATCCTCCCCGAGGACCCGTTCGAGGTGCTGGACCAGGAGGGCATCGGCCAGCTCGTGGCCATGGCCGTCGAGCGCGGCCGCGCCACCCGCCCCGACCTCAAGTGCGGCATCTGCGGCGAGCACGGCGGCGAGCCGGCCTCGGTGAAGTTCTGCCACCGCGTCGGCCTCAACTACGTGTCGTGCAGCCCGTTCCGCGTCCCGATCGCCCGCTTCGCGGCGGCGCAGGCGGCGCTGGAAACCCCGCGCAAGTGCTGCGGCGGCAAGAAGTGCTGCAAAAAGGCCGACAAGAAGGCTGACAAGAAGGCGGTGAAGAAGGCATCGAAGAAGTAATCCCCTGCACAACGAAACGCGCGCGGCCGGTGCAAACCGGCCGCGCGCTTCTTTTTTGGAGGGACAGGGGAGGGAATCAAACCGATCGGTCGGATCGGACTGATCCGACCGATCGGTCAAACCGGTCCGACTTGTCAGACCTGTCCGACGGGTCGGACTGTCGTTCGCAGCCGGATCACTTCAACGCCACTTCCCGCTCCACGCGCAGGGTCACCGGGCCCAGCAGGCCGGAGACCGGGTCGCCGCGGTAGTGCGTGGGAATCGTGCCGTAGTGGTTGGCCAGGGTGTTGCAGACAAGCACCTCGACCCGGTTTTCCCCCGGCGTGACCAGCCCGGAGACGTCCACCCGCCAGGGCGGGGTGACCCGGACTCCCGCGGGCTTCCCGTTCACGATCACCTCCGCCGAGGCGGCCACCGCGCCCAGGTCCAGGGTCACGCGGCCCCGGGTCTGCGCCTCTGACAGGGAGAAGGTTTTCCGGTACCACATGCCGCCGGAGTACTCCGCCAGCGCGCCCCGCTGCGACCAGTCGCCCAGGGGCATCATGCCGGGGCCGCAGTCGAGCTTCACGGGCTCGGGCAGGGCCGCGCCGCCATGGCAGCCGGGCTCCCGCTCCACGCGCATCGCCACGGCGGCCGCCGCCGCCCTGGGTGTGCGGACCGCCGCCGTGTATTCCACCGTCCCGTCCGCGTGCGCCGCGCCCTTCTCCACCGCCATGGGCTCGCCGTCCGCCCACGCCTGCAGGGCGCCGCGGACAGTGACTTTCATCGCCCGCAGACCCGGGGGCGATGTGAAGCGGTACCAGCCCGCGGCGCGCGTCGCCTCCGGCGCTGGGTCAAAAGGCAGCACGGCGGGATTGTCATGCCAGCGCATGGACAGGGGGACATCGGACGCCTCGGAGGGCACGCCGGCGCGCTCCAGCACGAAATGCGTGCGGCCCGGCGCGTCGTAGCGCAGGAGCACGGTGTTCGCGCCCGCCCGGAGGGCGATGGGGGCGGCGGGGTCGTCCACGCGGCGTCCGTTCACCCACAGCGCGGCGGGCTTCATGTCCCCGGTGCGCGCCAGCGCGTTCATCGCCTGCGGCGCGTTCACAGTGGTCCAGAGATAATAGCGGGTGCCTGCCTCCTCCTTCTGGTACTCAATGAAGATGCCGGTGTACTTTGGCGCGCCGAGGACGATGAAGTCGTCCGACACCATCTTCTTCAGGCCGTGGTGGCCCTGCGGACCCGGGTCGCCCTCCACGCCCCAGCGGGTGGAGTAGTCGTAGGACTGCCACTGGTGCTCCTGTCCTCCGATCGAAACCGGCACGGATGGATCCACCGCCGTCATCGCCGCGAGGGCGGCGTCCGCCTCCGCCGTCTCCGGCAGCGGCCCAAGTTTCCAGAACCGCTGGCCGAAGGAATGCGTGACCGCCTTCCATCCGGACGTGTCCACGTCCGCCCGCTCCCAACCCGGGGCGGGGGCCGTCTCAACGGCGTAAGCGAAGCGGTGGGCCTCCGCGCCGATGACCTGGTCCGTGGCGGGCAGACGGAAATCACCCCAGCGGTTGTCCAGCGTCGGGGCCAGCTCCACCTCCCAGTCGCCGTCCAGCGCCACCGGAGGCGGCGCGGCCTCCGCAACGCCGCGCAGCACCGTCTCCA
>JAKPUV010000713.1 GCA_029554925.1 Candidatus Hydrogenedentota bacterium
CTTCCCGGTGACCCACAGCCGCTTCGTGGCCGGGTCGTAGGCGATGCCGTTCAGCACGTCCACGCGGTGTCCCGCGCGGTCCTCCGGGGTCAGGATGCCCGTCAGGTCAATCCAGGCCTCCACCTCCCCCGTGTCCGGGACGATCACGGCGATGATGTCCTCCTGCCAGATGTTCGCGTAGATGCGGCCCTCCACCCATTCCAGCTCGTTCAGGCGGCCCACGGGTTTGCCCCCGCTGGTCACCTGGACCGTCTTCACGACCGCGAAGGTTTCCGGGTCGAGAAAGCGCAGGTTAGAGGTGCCGTCGCTCAGGATGAACCGGCTTCCGTCGAAGGTGAGGCCCCAACCCTCGCCGAGGTAGGAGAACTCCGAGACCGGCTCAAAGGTGTCCCGCCGGTACACGAAGCCCTTCCCATGCTGCCAGGTGAGCTGGACGAGCCGGTCGCCGTCGCAGGCCAGCCCCTCGCCGAAGTACTGGCCGCCCAGCGCCCGGCTGCGGAGCACTTTCCCGTCCTCCAGCGACACCTCGCGCACCGTGGACGCCCCTTTGAGCCCCGTGCTTTCGTAAAGCCGCCCGTCGTGCCACAGGAGCCCCTGGGTGAAGGCCTCCGGGTCGTGGGGGTGCTTGTTCACGACGGTGTAGGTCTTCCGGACGGCGGGCCCGGACGGGATGGCGTCGCAGGTGCAGGCGAAAACCGCCGCGGCCAGGCAGGCCAGCGCAGCCGCTGACACCGTCCGGCGGACGCGCCGGAGGGCCTTTCCCGCGGGGGGGGTCATGCCGAGGCGTTGCCGGCCCGCGTTTCCGGACCCTCCTTGAGGTCCTTCAGCCGGCCCTCGTTCTCGTACACCATGATGGGGTCCTCCCCGTTCAGGATGACCCCGGGGGTGATGACGCACTCCTTCACGTCGCTCCGCGACGGGATATCGTACATGAGGTCGAGCATGACGATCTCCAGGATGCCGCGCAGGCCGCGGGCCCCGGTGTCGTGCTCCATGGCGCGCGCGGCCACCGCCGCGATGGTCTCCTCCTGGAAGACGAGCTTCACGTTCTCCATCTGGAAGAGCTTCTCGTACTGGCGGGTCAGCGCGTTCTTCGGCTCGCGCAGGATGCGCGTGAGGTCGTCCCGCGTAAGGTCGTTCAGCGTGGCCATCACCGGCAGCCGCCCCACGAACTCGGGGATCATGCCGTACTTGATCAGGTCCTCCGGGCGCACCTGGGCCAGAATCTCGCCCAGGCGGGCCGTCTTCTTGGTCTTGATGTCCGAGGTGAACCCCGCCGTGTTCGTGCCCGTGCGCTTGCGGATGACCTGCTCCAGGCCGTTGAACGCGCCGCCGCAGATGAACAGGATGTTCCGGGTGTCCACCTGGATGCACTCCTGCTGCGGGTGCTTGCGGCCGCCCTGGGGCGGCACGTTGGCCACCGTGCCCTCGAGGATCTTCAGCAGCGCCTGCTGCACGCCCTCGCCTGACACGTCGCGCGTGATCGAGGGGCTGTCGCTCTTGCGCGAGATCTTGTCCACCTCGTCTATGTAGACGATGCCCATCTCCGCCCGGCCGATGTCGAAATCCGACGCCTGGAGAAGCTTCAGCACCACGTTCTCCACGTCGTCGCCCACATACCCCGCCTCGGTCAGCGTGGTCGCGTCCACGATCGCCAGCGGCACGTCCAGCATCCGGGCCAGGCTCTCGGCCAGCAGCGTCTTCCCGCAGCCCGAGGGGCCGATCAGCAGCACGTTGGACTTCTGAAGCTCCACGCCCTCGATTTCCGAGCCCGTGGTGATCCGCTTGTAGTGGTTGTGCACCGCCACCGCCAGCACCCGCTTCGCGTAGTCCTGGCCCACCGCATACTGGTCCAGAAACTCCTTGATTTCCTTGGGCGAGGGCACCCGCTTTTGCAGGGTGCGGCGCTTGCGGGTCTTCTCCTCCGCGATGATCTCGCTGCACAGCCGCACGCAGTCATCGCAGATGTTCACGTCCGGCCCCGCGATGAGCTTGTTCACCTCATCGTGCCGTTTCCCGCAAAAGGAGCAGGTCGGGCCGGAGATTCTCGACCGTTGCTGAGGGGCCATGTGCAGGTCTCCATAAATCCCATGACCGCCCCCGTCCTGAGGCGATCCCACACGCAATAATAGCACTTTGAAGAATGCGTGTCAACAATAAATTGTGGCCGGATGGCTGGCCATCCCCACCTATTGTGCCCGGAAAGCCCGCGTAAAGGCAAACGGCACCCATAACTTGTGTATTCCTTTCCCCCGGGGAAAGTTCCACAAACAGCCCGCCCCCAGGGGAAAGGGGACCCTGTTCCTGGGGAAATATCCGCCGTCCGGCATCCTCCCCTCCGGCCACGGGACAGGGGAATGGCATTGGGCGGTGGTTTCGGGTAGACTGGGGGCACCGTGCGGGGTCTCGGGAGTTCTTCGGATGGTGGATTGGATCGCAGAACAGGTGCGAAGCGCTTTCGGCGCGCCGCTGTATCTGCCGCTGGTGCTGGCGGCGGTCGGGGTGCTGGCGGCGGGCGTGGCGGTGTCTTCGGGGGCGGTGCGGCGGCGGCTGGGGGACGCGGGGCACGCGTTTGCCTCGGGGTTTCTGGCGGCAGTGCTGGCGGTGCTGGCGGTCCTGTCCGTGGAAAACTATGTGAAGACCGACTATTTCCGGTACGGGTCGCACCTGAACGCCTATGAGTTCTTTCACTACTACCTGGGCTCGAAGTACGCCCCGGAACTGGGGTACACGCGGCTGTACGCCGCCGCGCTGATCGCGGACGACGAGACGGGGCGGAAGTGGGACCACCCGTCGAAGATGATCCGGAACTTGGAAACGGGGGGGTATGTCGCGGCGGACACGGTGCTGGCGGACCGGGAAACGGTGAAGGCCCGCTTTTCCCCGGAGCGCTGGGAGGCGTTCAAGGGGGACGTGGCCTGGTTCAAGGACGACAGCCGCCTGAACGGGGCCCGGTGGGCCAGCGTGCTGCGGGACAAGGGGTACAACGGGACGCCGGTGTGGGGCATGGTGGTGGGGGGGCTGCTGGCGAACCGGGTGCCGACTTCGTCGGCTCGGGGCATGGGCGCGCTGTCCCTACTGGACCCGCTGCTGTTGGCCGCGGCGATGGGGCTGGTCTGGTGGGCCTTCGGGTTCCGCGCCATGGCGCTGCTGGTGGTGTTGCTGGGCACGAACTACATGATGAAATGGTGGCACATGAAGGGGGCCTTTCTGCGGACCGACTGGGTGGCGGCGATGGTGGCCTCGGTGTGCCTGATGAAAAAGGGGCGGCACGGGCTGGCGGGCGGGCTGCTCGCATGGTCCGTCCTGTCGCGCATTTTCCCGGCGGTGCTGCTGTTCGGGCCGGGGGTGAAGCTCGCCGAGCAGGCCTGGGATTTCCGCAGGCAGCGGAGCGGCCCCCTGTTTGAGGCGGCCGCGCGGCGTTTCCCCGGCCGTCGGGGCGCGGTTCTCCGCCTGACCGCGGGGGCGGCGGTGTTTCTGGCCGCGGTGTGCGTGCTGTTCTGGGTCCGGGGGGCGCTGGTGCCGTTCCTGGCGGCCCCGGAACGCGACGCGGCCGCCCTGTTCCGGCCCGCGGGCGCGGGGACGGCGGCGGCGGCGGCCAACGGGGTCGCGGTGCTGGTGCTGGCGGCGCTGGGGGCGACGCTGGGGATGACGGCCGTCCAGGGGTGGTGGACCGGGGGCATGGACCGGCGGTGGCTGCGCTTTTTCGCGGTGTTCGCGGTGGTGACGGCGGGGTTCGGGCTGGCGTCGGCGGCGCACTGGCGGGGCACGGGCCTCTGGCCGGAGTATGTGAAGAAGATCGGCGACCACAACCAGGGGGTGAGCGAGTGGCGCGTGGGCTACAAGTACATCCTCATGGCGGAGTGGCCGGAGGGGTTCAGCGCGCTGGACACGCCGCCCCGGCAGTGGACCCCCCAGCTCCGGTCGGCGCGGTACCAGGAGCGCCTCCACAGCTGGTGGGACACGCAGGCCACGGTGCTGCTGGCGGCGTTTCTGGCGGCCTTCTTCCTGAAGGACCACCGCGCGCTCATGCTGGGCTTCGCGCCCCTGTTCTTCCTGTCAGCGGCCACCTACTACTACTACATCATGCTGCTCGTGCCCATGCTGTTTTTCGCCGAGCGGGCGGAGTCGCCGCCCCACGCCCTGGGGGCGTCGCTGCTCCTGCTTTCGGGGGCGTCGGGCTATCTCTTCTACGGCCTGTGGAGGCAGCAGTACGGAACCTACTACTGGCTTTCCGTCGAGCTGATGGCCGTGTGTCTGCTGCTGCTGGCGCTGGGCTTCGCCGAGGGGCTGCTGTCGGCGTGGGGGCCGCGCGACCCGGACACGGCGCGCGGCGACGCCTGAGCGGCCCGTCCGCCCGCGTCAGAGGAGCTGGGTGCCCTGCATGGTCGTGTCGCCCACGTCGGGCAGGTTTTCCTGGTAGATCTCCACGCCGTTCTCGTCGCGGAGGAGCTGCATCATCTTGCCGACGATGAGGGGGGCGGCGAGGGCGGGCTTGGCCTCCTCAAGCGTGAGTTTGCGGGCGGGCTTGCATTCGAGCACCCTGAGGACCAGATAGGCGTCGGGCATGTTGAGGGCGCGCGCGCGGCCCTGGGCGTCCGTGGCCACCTGCCGGTAGGCGGGCAGGTACACGGGGCCGATGATGGTGTCCACCGCGGCGCCCGAGGCCACCTCCCAGAACCCCCGGAAGCGGTCGAGCGCGGGGTTGTTCTGGATGCCCGACTCGATCACGTATTCGATGTTGTCCGCCGCCCCCCGGCGCAGAAACTCGTCCACCAGCGCGTCAAACGGCTCGCCGGCGTCCAGCCGGGCCCGGACCTCCGAGGCCCGCGCCGAGGCGTCGGGCAGCGACGCGGGGAAACGGACGGCGCGGAAGGCGATCTCCTCGAAGACGTCCAGGGTCTCGCCGGAGAACCGGTACTCCCGCTCAAACTCCTCGTCGGAGATGGTGATGCGCTTTTCCTTGAAGGCCTCCACGGCGAGGTACTGGACGGCGCTTTCCCCGAGGAGCCGCGCTACGACGGCGTCCGTCCCGTCCTCAATGTTCTGCTTGAGGTTGCGGAGGCGGTCCGGCGTGAGGTCGTAGACCTTCATCAGCGGCGTGATCTCGTTGTTCACGGGGATCTCGGCCTGCCACATGGCGCGCAGGTAGTCCGCCTCGTCGCCCCGCTCCTGGAAATAGACCTCGCGGGCCTGCTCGCGGTCCACGTCTATCTTGCCCTCCTCCTTCAGCTTCTTCCCGAGGGGCAGCTTGATCCGCTGGTCAATGTGCTGGTTCAGCACGCGCAGGAGGTCGCCGCGGCTTCTGATCTTGGGCCGGTCCGTGTCGGGCATCTCCCGGATCAGCTTGAAGATGTCTCCCCGCGTGATGTAGGCGTCCCCCATCTTCGCCACGCGGATGCGGTCCTTGTCCACGATGCGCCCGCACCCCGCCCCCGCCAGCACCGCCAGCAGGGCCGCCGCGGCCAGCATTCTCACCTTTTTTCCCTTCATCATGCTATCATCCTTGCGAAACGGTTTCCGCGCGGCCCGCCGCGCCGGGAGGTTGTCCATGCGCGTCTATCTGGCCTTCATGGGCCTGCTGGCCGTCACGATGTTCCTGTGGCTGCTGCTGGCATTTTACACGGACGACGAGTCCTGACCGCCGCCCGCCCCCGTCAGGGGGCGCGTTGGACCAGGTGCCGGTAGGAGAAGGTGGCCTGGTCGTGCGCCGTCTGCGAGGCGACGGGGGTCAAGGGCACCGCATATTCTCCCATGAACCCGGAATGGTTGTACGTGATCCCGAGGACCGGCCCGGAGGAGGCCACTCCCTCCCCTTCCAGTTCCCCCGCCGCCGCGCGCAGGGCACCCTCGTCGGGGAAGAGCAGCACGTTCTCATCCCAGGGCTCGCCGTGGAACATGGGGTTGCGCCGCTCGTCCACGCCCAAGAGCCAGGGGCCGAGGAAGAGCGCCAGCAGTTCCGGCTTGTCGGCCGGGAGGGCCTCGTAGGCCACCGCCTCATTCTTGGGGTTCACGAAACGGAAGGCGTATTCGAGGGACACCGTCACCCTGTCGCCGGGCTTCAGAAGCAGCGCCGTCTCCCCGCCCGCCGGGGCGGGGGAAACGGCGAACCCGGCCGCCCATGCGGGACGGCGCAGCAGCACGCGCACCCCCGCCGCGGGGCCGTCCTCCAGCGTCACCTCATACGAGGCGCCTGCGCCGTTTTCACGGGCCTTGCGGGACACCGCCAGGGTGCATCCGCCGGCCGACCAGCGCCCCTCCTCCCAGAGGTTCAGACGCAGGGCATCCCCGCCCTTGTCGGCGGTGACGACCGAATCCAGCACATCGCGGAAGGCCCGCATGCCGTGCATGGTGCAGCACCACCAGGCGCGCCCCGATCCGGGGTGCGGCTTGTAGCCCTTGTAGGCGAAGCAGCGGTGGCCGAAGTCGCCCGTGTCAAACTGGTTGGCGTAAAAGGCGTTGTAGAGGCAGGTCTCCGCGCGTTCGAGATAGGCCTCGTCCCCCGTGGCCTTCCAGAGCTGCAGCGACAGCCGCAGCAGGTCGGCGACGGAGCACCCCTCGTCGCGGTCGTAGTCGGGCTTGAAGTACTCCAGGATGCCGCCGTTGAGCATGACCGAGCCCGAGTCGAGCAGGTCCTGGTAGCGCTTCTTCACCGCCTCCAGAACGGCGGTGTCGCCGGTGGTCTCGTAAATCATCATCGCGCCGCGTAGCGTCGTGAGATAGCCATGGGTGTGCTGGTCCCCCCTGCCCTCCAGGATCGGCTCCATCTTCCGCGCGGCGTCGCGGTAGGCCTCTTTCCCCGTGGCGCGGGCCAGCAGTTCCAGCCCCTCGTTGAGCTGGGTGAAGCAGATGAAGCCGTTGGCGGCCTTGCCGCGCAGCCGGTCCATGACCTCCGGCTTCGCGCAGTCGTCAAAGACCGCCAGCAGGAAGACGCCCAGCCGCTCGGCGGCCTCCAGGGCCTCCTTCCGCTCGGGGAAACGCTGCGCATACTCCAGCAGCCCCACGAGCAGCCGGCCGTTGCCCCAGAGCAGGGCCATCTGCTCGGGGCCGACGTCCGCCGCCTTGAAAGAAAGGCTCTCATACCCGAAACGGCCGTCCTTCCGCTGGCACTTCAGCGTCTCCGCGACCAGGCGGTGCAGGCGGGCATCGTCCTCCGCGCCGCGCGAGAGCATGGCCAGCGCGCCGAGGAAGCGGCCGGAGATGTCGCCGCTGAATTCCATGAAGCGCCGGGGGCGGCCCTTGTCCACCAGGACATCCGCCAGAATGAAGTCGTCTGAGAAGGCCGGTTCCTCCACCACGGTGATCCGGTTAAAGACCAGGGCGATGCGGGCCGCCAGCTCCCCCCCCGGATG
>JAKPUV010000714.1 GCA_029554925.1 Candidatus Hydrogenedentota bacterium
CTGGGTCAACCCGCGCGGGGCGCGCGCCCGCGCGACGAGGAGCGCGCATGAAAAGCGTCTATGTGGTCACCATGTGGTCCGGCGGCAAGCCCGCCAAGAAGTGGCAGAGCGAGGGCGCCCCGGAGAAACTGCCCACGGGCACCGGGGTCAGTTTCGTGAGCATGGACACCAAGCTCCGCGTGGAGGTCATCGGCAGCATCTCGGTGGAGGAGTACGAGTCGGGCCGCGCCGAACTGGAAATGGCGCTGCGCGAGGGCGGCGCCCCCGCCCCTCCCCCCGAATCGGAGCGCCTGTACTGACGCGGCAGCCGGGGACCGGGCGGGGAAGGGAAGTGCGGGCGGCCCGGATGGTACACTACGCGCACCCACACTGAAACCGTAGGATGATCCGGCGGTGCCGGACGGAAGGCGTGCGCATGGCCAGAAATGTTCGATCGGAGAAATCCCCGAGACAGGGCAAACCGGCGGCCCCCCGCAGGCCGGGCCGTGCCGCCGCCCCCCGCCCGAAGACCGCGGACGCCAAGCCCTTCCGCGCCGAGAAGCCCTCCCGGCCCGGCGCGCCGGGCCGGCCTTCCCCCCGTCCCAAGACGGCGGATTCCAAGCCTTTCCGTGCCGACAAGCCGGCCCGGCCGGGTGCGCCGGACCGCCCTTCGTCCCGTCCGAAGGCCTCCAGTTCCAAGCCCTTCCGCGCGGGAAGACCCTCCCGGCCGGGCGCTCCGGACCGGTCCGCCCCCCGCCCGGAGGGCGGCGGTGACGCCCCGCGTCCCCCGCGTCCCGCGCATGCCCCGCGTCCCCTGCGCCCGGGGCGCCCCCCGCGTCCGGCGGTGAAGGCCGCCCGGGCCGCGGCGGCGGATCGCGGGCCCGCGGCGAACGTTGTGCATGTGAGGTGGACGAAGACCCGGAGCCTCCAGCTTCCCGGCATCGCCGAGGCGAAAGAGTTTTTCCGCCAGGAGACGCTGGAGCATGCGGTGGAGAAGCTGCTGGCCGGACGCGACCCGCTCCTGCAGCCCGCCCTGCGGAAGCTGCTGGGGACCGCGCCGCTGTTCTCCCTCACCTTCGACCTGGCCTGGGAGGAGGCGCACCGCTTCTGCTACCTCGTGACGGCGTCGAACCGGAACCGGGACAAGGGCACGGCGGTCCTGATGCTGGCGCGCAACCACCAGGAGTACGGCGTCGCCCTGCGGGCGGAATGCGAGAACGCGCGGGCGCTCTATGAGGCGGACCCGAAGCATGTGGCCCCCTTTCTCGGGGCGGGCTTTGTCTACCTGCCCGACCGCTACAAGCGCGCGGAGATGGGGCGCGAACTGCCCGCGTGGCTGGCCGCGTGGCCGGCCGACGCCGCGCCCATGGCTGTCGGCAACGCCGTCCAGCTTGCGGCGGGCGGCGCGGGCGGCGTCCGCCTCCTCACGCGGCGGGACACGGACAAAATCCGCGCGGGCATCGTCACCCTGCTGTTCCGCGTGTGGCGCGCGCAGACGGGGCGCTCGCTGAATTTGTCCGCCCTCCGGCCGCAGGATTTCCTGGTGGCGCGGGAGGGGGACTCGGGGCTGCGGCCCGTGCTGCTGGGCACGCGCGCCCGGCTGATGGCGCTGCCGGCCGAGAAATTCGTGCGCCGCGTGCTTGCCGCCGTGTGGGACACGCCTTCGGGGCCCTTTTCCCTGGCACCCCCGGACCCGGCGCTGTTTCTGGAGGCGGTCACCGCCGCCTGCGGCGAGGAGGGGCGCGCGCTGGTTGCCGGCGCTCTGGCGCCGCCGGCCGGCGGGGGCGCGGCGCGCCAGGTGCGGAACACCGCGCTTCCGCGCGACTACGTTGAAAACCTGCGTCAACTCATGCTGAAATGACCCGCACATTCCCGCCCCCGGGGCGTGCTGCCGGAAGGACACCCGAATGAGCGCCAGATTTTTCTTTGTGGCCGTTCTGCTGTGCGCGGGCCTCTGCGCCGCCGCGCCGATGCCCGTGTTTCACGTCGCCGTGAACGGCGACGACGCCTGGTCGGGCACCCTGCCCGAACCAAACGCGGAGGGGAACGACGGGCCCTTCCTGACCCTGGGCCGCGCCCGCGACGCCCTGCGCGCGGCGGGCACGGCGGACGGCGGCATGGTCTATGTCCACGCGGGCGCGTACTACCTGACGGAGCCCCTCGTGCTGGGGAAGGAGGACTCCGGGTCGGAGGCCTTCCCCGTGGTCTGGCAGGCCGCGGCGGGGGAGACGGCGCGCATTGTCGGCGGCCGCCCCGTCACGGAGTTCACCCCGCACGCGGGCGAAATCCTCAAGGCGGACATGACGAACTTCCAGCTCCCCAAGGGCGCACCGCGCCAGCTCTTCTTTAACGGCGAGCGCCAGATTCCCGCCCGCTGGCCGAACAAGGGGGAGGACGACATGCCCGGCGGCAAGTGGGCCTTCGTCCAGACCCGGTCGGACGCCGCCCCCGAGACCTCCTTTGTCACCGCCTCGGACCGTCCGGCGGGGTGGAAAAGCCTGGCGGGGGTCGAGGTCTCCATCTGGCCGAACTACAACTGGTGGCAGACCGTCGCCCCGCTCAAGTCCTTCGACGCGGCGACGCGCACGGTGGAGCTGGGCGAGAAGCTGCCCTACACCATCGAGCCGGGCCGCCGCTTCTTCTTCCAGAACGTGCTGGAGGAGCTGGACGCCCCCGGCGAGTTCTGCATTGACGACGCGTCGAACACGCTGTACTTCCTGCCCCCGGCGTCCATGGAGGCCGCCGAGGTGGTTGTGCCCGCCGTGGAGACCCTGGTGCGCATGAAGGGCGCCGCCCATGTCGCGTGGATGGGCTTCACGATGGAGGCCTGCACCGCCGAGGCGGTCCGCATCGAGGACTGCGTGTCCGTGCTTGCCGGGCGCTGCGTCATCCGCAACACGGGCGGCTACGGCGCCGTGGTCAGCGGCGGCAAACAGTGCAGGGTCGCGGGCTGCGACATCTACGCCACGGGCCGCGGCGGCGTCTCCCTCGAAGGCGGCGACCGCAAGACCCTCACCCCGGCGTCGCACGAGGCGGTGAACAACCACATCCACCATTTCGGCGCCATCTTCCAGACCTACCAGACCGGCGTGACCGTCGCGGGCGTGGGCAGCCGCGTCGCCAACAACCTCATCCACGACGCGCCGCACATCGGCATTCTGCTCAACGGGAACGACCACACCATCGAGTACAACGACATCCACCACGTGTGCCTGGAGGGCAGCGACAACGGCGGGTTCTACATGGGCCGCGACTGGACCCAGCGCGGAAACGTGCTCCGGTTCAACAAGTTCCACGACATCTACGGCTTCGGTCTTTCCGGGCTCGCCGCGGGCGCCGACGGCAAATTCCACTACGAGGCCCCGCACCAGGCCTGGGGCGTGTACCTCGACGACTGCTCCAGCGGCGTGACGGTGCAGGCGAACATCTTCTACCGCGTGCCCCTGTGCGGCGTCATGATCGGCGGCGGCCGCGACAACCTGGTGGACAACAACATTTTCGTGGACTGCGTGCCCGCGCTCCACATTGACGACCGGTGGGACGCCTACTGCTGGGACCTCATGCGGGAGCGGCTCGAGGCCATGGACTACCAGAATCCGCCGTTCAGCACGCGCTACCCCGAGCTGCTGAAGATGGGCGACGACCCGCGCAAACCGGCGAACAACACCTTCACCAACAACGTGGTCGCGTACACCCGCGACGACTACCGCGGCCTCAGCACGGCGAAGCCGGGCTCGTCCACGGCGGTCATCTACACCCTGAGCCCCTACGACCCCGAGACCACCACCTTCGACAACAACCTCATCTTCCACACCGCCACCCCGAAGGTTGCCGCCCGGTCCTACAAGAAGGACGACGCGGCGGACGTTCCGTGGCCGGACTGGCAGGCGCGCGGGCATGACAAGAACAGCCGCCTCGCCGACCCGAAGTTTTTCCGGCCGGAGGAGGACAACTACATGATGCGGCACAACTCCCCGGCCTTTGAGATGGGGATCAGGGACATTCCGGACTACCGGATCGGCCTCTACCGGGACGAGTTCCGCGCGTCGTGGCCGCCGCCCGCCGAGGAGCGGCGCGACGGCGGCGACCACCGCGAGTGGGTTGTGGAGCCGTAACCAGACAGGGAGAGCGGGAAATGGGCATCGTCATCGGACTCGACGTCGGCACCAGCGGGACCAAGGCCATCGCCATGGACGAGACCGGACGCCTCCTGGCGTCCGCGCTGGTGGAATACCCCCTGCACAGCCCCAAGCCGGGCTGGGCGGAGCAGGACCCCGCGGACTGGCGCGCCGCCGCGCTGTCGGCGCTGGCGCAGCTCGCCGCGCGGGTGAACCCCGCCGACGTGAAGGGCATCGGCCTCACGGGGCAGATGCACGGGTCGGTCTTCCTCGACGCGGAGAACAACGTGCTGCGCAACGCCCTGCTGTGGTGCGACCAGCGCACGGCGGCCCAGTGCGACGCCATCACCGAGAAGGTCGGCGCCGCGCGCCTCATCGAAATGGTGTCCAACCCCGCGCTCACGGGGTTCACGGCCCCGAAGATTCTCTGGCTGCGGGACAACGAGCCGCACCTCTACGAGAAGGTGCGGAAGGTGCTCCTGCCCAAGGACTACATCCGCTGGGTCCTCACGGGCGAGTACGCCACCGACATGGCCGACGCCTCGGGCACCCTGCTCTTCGACGTGGCCAACCGGTGCTGGCACCGCGGGCTGCTGTCCCTGCTGGACATTGACCCCGCGCTGCTGCCCGCCTCCTTCGAGGGGCCGGAGGTCACGGGCACCCTCACCGCCGGGGCGGCCGCGCAAACCGGCCTGCCCGCGGGCATCCCCGTGGTGGCGGGCGGCGGCGACCAGGCCGCCAACGGCGTCGGCTGCGGCATCGTCCGCAAGGGCGTGGTCTCCGCGTCCCTCGGCACCAGCGGCGTCCTGTTCGCCTTCGCGGACACCGTCAGCACGGACCCGGAGGGCCGGGTGCACACCTTCTGCCACTCCGTGCCGGGATGCTGGCACACCATGGGCGTCGTCCTCAGCGCGGCGGGGTCGCTCCAGTGGTTCCGCAACCAGCTCTGGACCAACGAGTGGGTGCGCGCGAAGGCCGAGGGCCGCGAGGTCTACGAGGAGATCACCACGGCGGCGGGCACCGCCCCGGCGGGCAGCGAGGGGCTCCTCTTCCTGCCCTACCTCACGGGCGAGCGCACGCCCCACAAGGACCCCTTCGCCCGCGCGGCGTTCATCGGCCTCTCCCTGCGGCACACGCGGGCGCACATGGCCCGCGCCGTCCTTGAGGGCGTGGCCTACGCCATGAACGACAGCACGGAGATCATGCGCGGCATGGGCGTCGCGGTGGACGAGGTCCGCTGCTCCGGCGGCGGCGCGCGCAGCGCCCTGTGGCGCCAGATCATGGCGGACGTCAACGCCGCCCCCATGGTCACCATCAACGTGGACGAGGGTCCGGCCTACGGCGCGGCCATCCTCGCCTCCGTCGCCACGGGCATGCACGCCCGCGTGGACGCGGCCTGCGACGCCGTCATCCGCGAGGTGGACCGCGTGTCCCCCGACCCGGCGGCCTCGGCCGGCTACGGCCGGTGGTTCCGCGAGTACCAGGCGGCCTACCGCGCCCTCGCCCCCGGATT
>JAKPUV010000734.1 GCA_029554925.1 Candidatus Hydrogenedentota bacterium
GGATGGCGTCCACGCCGCAGTCCTCCAGCATTCTCACCTCGCGGCGGTGGTAGATGCCGCTTTCGCTGACGAGGGTGTGGCCGCCGGGCACCAGCCGCTTGAGGCGCATGGTGGTCTGCACGTCCACCTCGAGGGTGTCCAGGTTGCGGTTGTTGATGCCGACAATCCGCGCGCCGGCCTCCAGCGCCCGGCCAATCTCCTCCTCCGTGTGCGTTTCGACCAGGGCCTCCATGCCGAGGCTCCGGGCCTGGGCGAGCATGTCGCGCAGGAGGGCGTCGTCCAAGATGCGCACGATCAGCAGGACGGCGTCCGCCCCGGCGGCGCGGGCCTCGTGGAGCTGGTAGGCGTCAATGATGAACTCCTTGCGCAGGCAGGGAATCGCGGCGCTGCGCCGCACCTTGGAGAGGTCCTCCAGACTGCCGCCGAAGAAAGGGCCGTCGGTGAGGATGGACAGGGCGCGCGCGCCCGACTGCTCATAGAGGGCCGCCAGCTCCACGGGGTCCACGCCGGGCAGGATGTCGCCCCGGCTGGGCGAGCGCCGCTTGATCTCGGCGATGAGGCTGATGCCGTCCCGGCGGAGGGCCTCGCGGAAGTCGCGGGGCGGCGGGGCGGACTCAATCTCCTCGTCGAGAAGGTCGAGGGGCTTCCGCGCCTTGCTTTCGGCGACTTCCAGCCGTTTTTGGGCGACAATCTTGTCAAGAATCATGGACGGGTCCTGCCTCGGAGTGGTTGGGAAAATGCGCGGGGCCAGCATACACCACGGGAACGGGCTAACGCCATCGCCCGTCGTTGGTGAACCGGATCAGGGCCTCCAGCTTGGCCAGGGCGGCCCCGCTGTCGAGGGACTCCGCCGCAAGGAGGATTCCCCGGGGAATGTCCTCCGCGATGCCCGCCGCCACCAGCCCCGGCGCGGTGTTCAGGACCACGGCGTCGCGCCGCGGCCCCCGCTCCCCCGAGAGGATGGCGCGGAGAATGGCGGCGTTCTCGGCCGGGTCGCCGCCGTGGAGGAAGGCCCGGTCGGCGCGGGCGATCCCGAAATCCTCCGGGCTGACTTCAAAGACGACCACTTTTCCGTGTTTCAGCTCCGCCACGCGGGTGGGGCCGGACAGGGATATCTCGTCGAGGCCGTCCAGCCCGGACACCACAAAGGCATGGCGCACGCCGAGCCCCCGCATGACATTGGCCACGGGCTCCACATGGACGGCGTCGAAAACGCCCATCATCTGGGCGTCGGCGTCCGCGGGGTTGGTCAGCGGGCCGAGCAGGTTGAACACCGTGCGGACGCGCAGCTCCTGCCGGACCGGCGCGACGTGCTTCATGGCCCCGTGGAGGGCGCGGGCGAAGAGAAACCCCACGCCGGTCTCGTCTATGCAGGCCGCCACCGCCTCGGGCGGCAGGTCAATGGCCACCCCGAGGGCCTCCAGCACGTCCGCGCTCCCGCAGCGGCTCGACGCGCTCCGGTTCCCGTGCTTGGCC
>JAKPUV010000735.1 GCA_029554925.1 Candidatus Hydrogenedentota bacterium
CTTGCGGTTTCCTTCTTTCGGACGCGTCGGTCCGGTTTCAGCCATGATACCCGCGGGAAATGCGCGTTTTCCACCGGTACCCGGGATGGAAAAGCGCCCCCCGGTTTGCTACACTGGGCGTTGGGCTGAAACACCGCGCGCGGCCGGCGGCGGGCGCCGCCGGTGTCGGCGTTCATGGAGGAACAAGGGCATGGCTGATTCATCCTCGATTGAGCAGCAGACCGCCTCCTGGTTCCTGGAGTCCGGCAGCACGCTGGCGACGGCGGAGTCCTGCACGGGCGGGCTGATCGCCCATCTGCTCACCAACGTGTCCGGGGCCTCCGGTTTCTTCGTCGGGGGCGTGGTTGCCTACAGCAACCGGGTCAAGGAGACGATCCTGGGCGTGCCGCCGGACGTGCTTGCGGCCAACGGGGCGGTGAGCGCGCAGACGGCCACGGCCATGGCGGAGGGGGTGCGGCGCCGCCTCGGGGCGGACTACGGCCTCGCGGTGACGGGCATCGCGGGGCCCGGCGGCGGCACGACGGAGAAGCCCGTGGGGCTGGTCTACATCGCGGCGGCCAGTCCGGACGGCAAGACGGCGTGCCGGGAGTTCCGGTTCTCCGGAACGCGCGCCGCCGTCAAGAAGCAGACCGCCGAAGCCGCGCTTGACATGGTGCTGGAGCTGTTCACCTGATGTCCGAGACCTACATTCCCCTGCACGTCCACACGCACTACAGCAAGCTGGACGGCCTAAGCAAGCCCAAGGAGATCATGGCGCGCTGCAGGGACTACGGGATCCCCGCGTGCGCCGTGACCGACCACGGCGTGCTTTTCGGCGCGTTCGACTTCTACCAGACCGCGCGGGCGGCGGGGATCAAGCCCATCATCGGCTGTGAGCTGTACGTTTCCCCCACCACGCTGGAGGACAAGAGCGCCAAGAGCGCGCGGGCGGCGGCGGAGCACCTGGTGGCCCTGTGCAGGGACGAGGAGGGCTGGCACAACCTGTGCCGCCTCAGCAGCATCGCCCACCTCAGGGGCATGCACTACAAGCCCCGCGTGGACGACGAGACCCTCGACCGGCACCGGGCGGGCCTGATCTTCTCCTCCGCCTGCCTGAGCGGCCGCATCGCCCGGCGCATCCTGGAAGGGGACCTGGACGCCGCCGACCGCGCCGCGGCCAGGTACGCCGAGATGTTCGGCCCGGAGAACTTCCTCATCGAGCTGATGAACCACGGCATGGAGGAGCAGGAGCGGGTCAACGCGGAGCTGGTGCGGATCGCGGCGCGGCACGGCCTGCTGACGGTGGCGACGAACGACAGCCACTACACGGACCAGGCGGACAGCGAGGCCCACGACGTGCTCCTGTGCCTGGAGACCCACAAGACCCTGGACGACGCCGACCGGATGCGCCTGCCGAACAACGAGTTTTACTTCCGGTCGCCGGAGGAGATGCGCAGCCGCTTCGCGCGCTGGCCCGAGGCGCTCGAAAACACCCTGGCCGTGGCGGAGCGCTGCAACCTGAAGATTCCCGAGGGGCTGCGGCTCATCCCCGACTACAAAGTGCCGGGGGGCGGGGAGAAGGCGGCCTACCTCCGCCAGCTCGTGGCGGAGGGGCTGGCGGCGCGCTACGGCAGCCCGCCGCCGGAGACCCACCGGAAACGCGCGGACTACGAGTGCGGCGTCATCGAGCAGATGAACTTTGTGGACTACTTCCTCGTGGTCTGGGACCTGATCCGCTTCGCCCGCGAGGAGGGGATCGCCGTGGGGCCGGGCCGCGGCTCCGGCGCGGGCAGCATCGTCGCCTACGCCCTGCGCATCACCAACCTCGACCCCGTCCGCTACAACCTGCTGTTCGAGCGCTTCCTCAACCCCGAGCGGGTGAGCATGCCGGACTTCGAC
>JAKPUV010000741.1 GCA_029554925.1 Candidatus Hydrogenedentota bacterium
CCTCAGTTCAACTCCGGCCCCTCGATGCGCTCGCCCTTTAGCTGGCGGGCCTGGTCTTCGGGCTTGAAGGTGCCGTAGAAGAGGGCGTTGGCGTCCATCCAGGTGGTGAGGCGGTCCATGTCTTCGGGGGAGAGGGCGACCTCGTGGTGGCCCGCGTCGAGGAGGGCGGTGAGGCGGCTGGCGACGGCGCCGAAGCGGCCGGGCGGGGTCTCGGGCTCGCTGTTTTCCTTCAGGCCGCCCCAGGCGGTGTAGGCGACGAGGGGGCCGAGGGCGTTGTAGGACTTGGAGAAGGCCCCTTCGGGGTCGCCGGTGAGGACGGGCGGGGCGGCCTGCGGGCCGCCGTCGTGGCAGCGGACGCAGTGGCGGTCGAGGACGGGCTGCACGAGGATCGGGTAGCTGAGGGGCTTGGACCCGTCGGGGCCGGGGGTGATGGTGGAGGGTTCACGGCGCGCGGCGAGGGTGGCGGCGGCGGGGGGCGGGGTGCCGTGGCGGGACTCGTGGCAGCCGACGCAGGAGGCCTTTTCCCCGGGCTGGAGGTAGGTCACGCTGCGCATGGTCTGGAGGGCGCGGCCGCGTTCGTCGAGGATCTGGAAGTGCAGGGGGATGCGCGCGGGGGCGCGGAAGTAGGCGGAGCCGTCGGCCTCGACGGGCACGGTGCCGAGGACCTGCTTCCCCGGCGAGGCGTTGGCGTGGCCGACCCTGGGGTTGTTGGCGTTGGGCGTGGTTTTGGGCAGCACCTGGACGATGCGGAGGCTCTTCACGGCCCCGGGGGCGATGCCGTAATTCCCGCGCGCCACGTCCTGCAGGTAGAACAGCCCCTCGTCGCCGAGGGAGGTGTCCGTCTCCGGGGGAATGACGGGCGGGCGCGGCCGGGGGCGCAGGGGCGCGGCCCACAGGCTGGAGATGTTCGGGTCGCGGTAGAGCAGTTCGCGGTTGCCGGCGGCGTCGGCGAGGTAGAGGCCGAACTGGTTGGCCGGGTTGGCGGCGGGCTCGCCGATGAGGCCGTCGTAACTGTACGAAACGAGGAAGACCGTCTCGGACAGGGGCTCGGGGCTCTTGTAGCAGTGGCCGGGCCAGCGGCGGGCCTCCTCCGGGTTGGGGAGTTCCGCGGGGCTCCCGGGGGCGTGCCAGTTGGTGGGGGGCACACTGGTCTCGCTCTCGGGGAAGGGGGCGTCGGGGGTGAGGCGGCGCAGGGGCGCCTCGTTCTCCAGCCCGAGGCGGCGGTCCACCAGCACGACGGAGCCCGCCGTCATGGCGTGGTGCGCGGCGGCGGTGGCCATGATGAGCGGCGACCCGGGCACCTGCCGCGCCTCCCACACGCCCACGGGGTTGAAGGTGTTGTTGCCGTAGAACGCGCCGGGGGCCGACCCGTCGGGGCGGGTCATCCAGAGCTGCTGGTAGTGGACGGCGTTGCGGTCCACATAGTCCCAGCGCGTGTAGACGACGCGGCCGTCGGCGAGGACCGCCGGGTCCCACTCGTTCGTCTCGTGGTACGAGACGGGGTGCGGGTTGGCGCCGTCGGCGTCGGCCACGGCGAGGGTGTACACGTCGCAGGGCCCGCCGCCGCAGCGGTGGAATCCGCCGCGCCGCGTGGAGACGAACAGGATCTTCCCGCTGGGCAGCTCGCGGGGCGAGAAGTCGTCATACGCCCCGTCGGTCAGCTGCCGCAGGCCGGAGCCGTCCGGCCGGATCTCGTAGAGGTGGTAGTGCCGCGCGCGGGTTTCCGGCGTGGGCGCCCACGCGGGCACGGACGGCGACGCGCACCACGCGAAGAGAATGCGGTCCGCGTCGTGGGTCGGCTCGGGGTGCATGAAATTGCCGTCCGGGAAGAGGCCGTCCGTCAGGGGGCGGCAGGCCATGGATTCGCCGGGGCTCTCCAGCACGAAGAGCCCGCCGCCCGCGCGGGCGAGGCGGCCGTAGACCTGCGTGAGCTGGTGGCTGAAGGCGGACGGCACATGCTTCGCGAAGAGGATGGGGCCGGTCTGCGCGAGGGGGTCCGACAGCATCAGCCGCCGCCGCGCCCAGTGCGTCCGCCGCCACAGGTCCTCCCAGCGCGGGTCACCGTCCGGCGGGGCGACCGCCGTGAGGGCCGCGTGGGCGGCCTCCAGGGCGCGCCACTCCGCCAGCAGGGCGTCCGGTGGCGACGTCAGCCGCGCGACGAGGGCGTTGCCCTGCGCCAGCAGGCGGGCAACCGCCACGGCATGCGTCACGGGCTCGCGCGCCGCGCCGATGCCGTCCCGCAGCCGCCAGTCCTGCTCGATGAGCGCGCGCTCGATGCCGGGGCGCGGCGGCGGGGACACGGGGGGCGGGAACACCTCCGCTGCGGGCGGCGGCAGCAGCGGGATTAAGAACGTCTCCGCGCCCAGTGCCAGCGCGGCGCTCCGCCACTGGACCACGCACTCGCCGGGTCCGCCGACGATGCGCAGGCGGAGAATGCCGTCTCCGGCGGCGGGGGCAGCGGCATCCAGGCGGATCTTCTGCCCGGCCGTGAGTTTCTGGAGCGCGGGGTCCGGGTCAAACGACATGCCGACGCGGGCCGACCGGCCTTCGGACAGCGTCACCTCGGCGCGGCAGGGCGTCCCGGCGGGAACCCCGCTGACAGGGACTTCGATCACCACCTCCTCGCCCCGGCGCAGGCACGCGGCGAAGGCGGCGCCGCCCAGCGCGGCCACCTGCGGCCCCTCCGCCCCGGCCACCAGGTAGAACCCGCAGGTGGCGAGTCCCGGTGCGGGCGCGGGCGCGCCGTCAAAAAACACCCGGGGCGCGGCGAACGCGGGCGGGTCCGCGGCCTGGGCGCACACAGGGAACACCGCCAGCGCAAAACAGCAAAGAACGGTTCGCAGAAACATGACAACCTCCAAGGTCTGCCTCCAACCGTTCCAGTGTACACCAAACCCCGCTGGAACAGGGCGCGCCGCAGGCGGCGGGTGCTATATTCAGCGCGCCCAGACGCTCACCATGCAGTCGCCGAGGGAACTTTTCAAAGAAGGCCACGTATGGTAACGGGCGCGGACCTCTGAAAGGTGTCCGCGCAAACGGGAGAATCGGCCATGAACCTGTTGCGATTGCTGCTTGTCACCGGAATGCTGACCGTTTCCGCCGTGGCACGGGCGGAAACGCCCGCCGACATTACCTCCCCGTCGGACTCGGACGCCAAGCGCCCGCTCAAGACCCTTCCGCCGATCATCTTTGCGGCGGATGTGTATTTCACCCCGAGCCCTTCGCCGGAACCCCGGCCACCGGAACGCCCGCTTGAGGAGAGGCTGCGGCAAGAGGGGCAGTTTATGGCGTCATGGGTTGTGTTTGAAAACGGTGCCTGGCGTGAAGTCTCCAATGCCGAAGTGCTGTCTTTCTACCGCGCAGGCACCCCGCTTTGCAGCATGCGGGCCCCTTCCCAGGCGTTTACCCTTTCGAGTGTCGTTCCTGCGGCACATGAGGGCTATCCGGAAAGCCTCCATTTCATCCCCAAGGCCTCCCCGCCCGATTCGGGCGAGATCATGTGCTCCAAACCGGCCTGGGCGTCCGCCATCCGCCCCGCCGCGAATCCTCCGGCGGTCGAGGAGCTCTCCCGGCGCATGCTGACGGCACTCGAGGACTTCGAGCAGAACGACGAGGCGTTGCATCAGGAGAGAGCGAAATGGAGCGGGGACACGGTGTACGACCCCCGAAAACTGGGAGACCCCCAGCTGGAGGAGGCTTTGGAGTTTGAGATCGCCCCCGGCGAGACCGCGATGATGGTCACCCTTCGCAGGGAATACAGATGGCGCATCCCGGACAGGAAAAACTGCAGGTCCGATCTCGGAAGCTATTGGAGCACCATTGTTCTCCAGGAGGGCCTGGAACCACTTTGGTCCATGGCGTGGGTGGCCGACGCGGACCGGAACTGCTTCCGCTGTCCAGACTTGCGTGGTGTCGCCGATGTCAATGGCGACGGGGTGACCGAGGTTGTCCTGTTGCGACGAGGTACTGAGGAGACTTACTACGACCTCTATTCCTATGAAAAGAACAAGCTAACCCTCCTGCTATCCGCGGACAAAGGATAATAGCGCATTCCATCATGAGCCTAACCCTCTCCTGAATCCATGGGTGGTGCTTCCCCGAAGGGGAAGAATGTGAATAGCCGGAGGTGACCGAAGGGAACCTCCGGAAAAAAGACCCGGACAACAATAACCCCGAAGGGGTTGAATGTCGTCCCCGGCATGCGTGTCCGCAAGCCCGCCCACATTCAACCCCAGTCGGGGTTGGGTTCATTTGGCGGCATGGTCCGGAGGTTCCCTTCGGTCACCTCCGGCTACTCGTATTTGTCCCCTTCGGGGACGCTTGCACTGGAGCGGCACACTTTCACCCCCATCGACTTGCGCCTTGGCCTTCAATTACAGAACGAAACGGCCTCCGCCCTGTTCGATCCCCTCCGGCGGGCAGTTTCGCCCGTTCCTCCCCGCATCGCGGGAGTGACCCTTGTGGCGGCCGGGGGGCTTCACATTTCGCGCCGTGATTCCCCCGTGGTTTGCAAAACGGGGGGGATTGTGGCATTCTGGACGGCGGTTTGCCCATCCCATCAACCCAAGGAGCACCGTCATGGACACCAAGCCGACCCGCCGTGATTTTCTGAAGGCCGCCTCCGTCGCCGGGAGCGCGGCGGTCGCGATGAGCGCGAAGAGCTACGCCCGCGTGGTGGGGGCGAACGACCGGATCGGCCTGGGCATGATCGGCTGCGG
>JAKPUV010001016.1 GCA_029554925.1 Candidatus Hydrogenedentota bacterium
CGCTCTCCAGGGTGGGCGTGTGCACCCAGCGGCGCAGCTCCATGTACGACGGCGAGAAGTGCATCTGGAACGCCGAGGGCACCCGCTCCGCCGGTTTGGCCGTGAGGTCGAAGGGGCCCTTCTCCGGGCCGTGGCAGTCCACGCAGTACGCGTCCAGCACGGGCTGCACCTCGCGCTCGAAGGAGAAGCCCCGCTGGGGGCCGTACCATGGGGCGGGGTCGGAGGGCGGGCGACGGAAGGCCTTCGGCTGCATCCCCGGCGCGCTCGTGTTATTCTGCCGCTCGTGGCACCCCACGCAGGACAGGGTCTCGCCGGGCACGCCGGTCATCCAGCTCCGCATGAGGGCCAGCGCCTTGCCGTCGGCGTCCAGCGGCTGCACGGCGACGGGGGTCATGGCGGGCATGCGGAAATACGCCGAGCCGTCGTCCTCCACAGGCACCGTGCCGACGATCTTCTTCACGTCCCAGGGGCCGTCCAGCCCGACGCGGTCCGGCTCCGCGCCGAGGCCGTGGAAGGTGAAGTCGTAGCTGATGAGCCGCAGGGACTTCACGGAGCCCCGGGGCACCCCGGCCAGCCCGGGGCCGACATAGACATCGGCCAGCATGACGTCCGAAGTGGTCATCTCCGGTTTCACCACGTCGGGGATCACCGGAGGGCGCGGCGTCTTGCGGAGGGCGATGGGCTCGAACATCGCCCGGCCCGGCTCCTCGTACAGGAGCGTGAAGTTGTCGAAGGCGTCCACGAGGTACACGCCCCAGAGGGCGTCCCAGGCGGGGCGGCAGGCCACCAGGAAGTACTTCTCGCTAAGGGCGTAGGGGTGCAGGAACCGGGGCCAGCTTGTGGAGATGAGCCCGTCGAGGATCACGGGCTCCACCTTCTCGCCGAAACCGGGGATCCGCTGGACCACGCCGTTGGTCTCCGTGCGGCCGAGGGTCGGGTCGAGGAGGACCAGTTCCCCCTGGCGGGGCTCGTCGTGGTGCCCTCCCACGATGGTGACGACCTTGGTCGGGTGGCCGGGCACGGGCCGCGCGAAGAACATGGCCGTGGGCCAGAATGAGTTGCTGCCGTAATACTCCATCTGGCGGCTGCCGTCGGGGTTCATGCTGAAGAGCAGGCGCGTGAAGGCGTGGGCGATGTCGGCGTACTCCCAGCGCTGGTAAAGCACCCGCCCGTCGTTGAGCACCGCCGGGCACCAGTTGTGGTCCTGGTCGTTCGTCAGGCGGCGGATGCCGCCGTCGAGCCCGCGCAGGTAGAGGTTGGCCACCTTGGACCGCCCGCCGAGGCAGGGCACGCCGACGATGGGGGCCGTGGAGGTGAACACGATGCGGTCGTCCGGCAGGTAGCAGGCGTCGTAGTTGTGGATGTCCGGGTCCTCGATGGTGGGCACCCGCGCGCACTGGCCGTCGGCCAGGCGCAGTTCCATGATGTTCCACTTGCCCGTGTCGTCGGGCATGGAAAAGAGCATCCGTTCGGCGTCCCAGTGCAGGTCCAGGTCGCCGAGATACACGTCCGTGGGCGGCGTGTAGAGGGTTTCCGGCGCGGCCCCCGGCGTCTTGTAGTCGAGGGAGACCACGGTGTTCTGGTACGCCGCGGGGGGCAGGTCGTCGTTGCCGTAGGAGTTGTGGAGGAGACCGGGGTTCTCGGCGGAGCGCCGGATCATCAGCAGGCGGTCGAAGTCCAGCAGCGGGTTGGCCAGCAGCGCCTCGCGCTGGAGCGCCGCGAACCGCTCCACGATCCCCGCATGGGCCTCCGGCCCGCTCCCGGCGGGAAGGGCGTCCTGCTCCGCCTTCAGCGCGTCCAGCCGTGCGAGGAACCCCGCCCCGCCGGGATAGGCGTCCGG
>JAKPUV010000753.1 GCA_029554925.1 Candidatus Hydrogenedentota bacterium
AATCCGGCGATGTCGGCAAAGTCGAGACGGCTCTCGGCGCCGGCGCCGAAAATCCCGCTCCGCAGACTGATTCCCCGGCGGCCCGCCTCAACGCGGCTCTGTGCGAGGCAGAACGTGAGCGTGAGCCACAGCGGAAACAGGAGGGACACACCGATCACCACGGGGAACAACGCGGGCAGACCAAGAACAATCGTCAGCGCCACCGCCCCGATGTTGAGCACCAGGAACACCGCCGAACCCACCGCCGCGCCGGGGTGGCGCATCCTGGGAAACACCAGGGCGATGCCGCCGCCGGGAAGGGCCTCCATCAGCACGCCCGCCCGCCGCAGCGTGTCCCCCACCTGTGCCGGGTCCGGACCACCGTCCCCGGAGATCGGGTTGCCCGCCTCGTCCAGCGCCGTCACCGCGCCGGTCTCGTCCGCCACGCCTCTTTCTTCTGATGTCATCGCCGTACTCCTTTCATTTGATCCTAAAGTCACGTCATTCCTGTCCGCCCCCGTAGTCACGGGTGGCTGTTTCCAGCGCGTCAAGCACCGCGCGCGCCTCATGGCGATAGAGACGGCTGACAAGACACACCCTTACATTCTCCCGCGGCACAAGCATCACGGCGCAACGGGGCCGGTAGTCCCGTCTTTCATCCCCCTCAATCTGCAGGCCCATGATGTCGTTGAAGGGGGTAAACTGTTTCGGCGGGCGGCCGGTGAAAGACATGTTCACCCCAACGCCCCGGTCGCACACCTCGACGATGGTCGTGCCCCGCCACCCGAGAAGGGCAAGATAGATGAGACCAAGGCCGAAAGAGCCGCTTGTCGCGAATCCGAGAAGAGAGGGCAATCCGGGACCGAGTATGGCCGGGGGTATCAGGATCAACAGGCCCCCGAACAGGATGAGGAAGACAATGAGGGCCCCGTTTTGTCTTCCCGGCGGAAACACCAGCGCGATGCCGCCGCGGTGTCCGGGCCGGGTTTGAAACCCCGCGTCGCGAAGTGTCTGCCCGGCGGCCACGGGATCCGGCGCGGGCGCGGCGGCCGGAAGCGCCTCCCCGGGGTCCGGGGTGTACGGGGCCGCCTCTCCGGGAAGGACGGTCTCGGAGGGGGTCACCCGGAAGACCGCCTCGTCAGGGCTGGGCGGACTCGCGGGCGTCCGGAAAACGGGAACGTCAAACTGCGCCTGGAAGTCCGGTCCGGCAAGGGGCGTTTCCACCCGGACCCGCCAGCGAGCGGCATAACTTCCGGTTTTCTGCTGCCACGTCGTGGTGGCGGGCTGATCCTCCGGAATGTCAAACGCCACCGGAATGTCCACCGCGCCCTCCTGCCACACCGGGTCGCTTTGCGGCACCACCGTCTCCGTCCGCCACCAGACGCTTTCCTTGTTGACTTTTCCATTTGCGGACAACTGGAGGCGCAGGCATTCCAGGACAATGCGGGTGTCCCCTGTGGGGCACAACAGGGGCGGCATGAGCACGTTCCCCTTCAATTTGCCGCCAATCACGCCGGGGATTTGGTCCATCTGGAAGAACGCCGGACCGATGCCCCACCATGACCAGAGAACTCTTGCCACTTTGAAGGTAAGCAGGACGCCGGCCAAAGGAAAGAGCAGGGCAATCAGCGCCGCAGGGTTCCCCTTGCCCACTTCTCCAGGCACCAGGAAAAGGATGGGAAATGTCATTGCGTCCACCACGGCCGCAAGGCCTATCAACAGGAACGCCGACTCCTCAGACAAGCTGCGAACAAGCCCCTCGTTCCAGTCCTTTCGCCAGCGCCAGGGCTCGTCCGGATGGTCGAGCATGAGTTTCGCGGCTTCCGGCAACGCCCTTATGGCGATTATTCCCCAAGCGGTGACCCATCCCCCCGCAAGGGCAAACATCAGTCCAATGAAAAACAACAGCGCCCCGCCCCCGGAAAACGAAATCACCATTAACGCCGCACCGATGACGGCGAACGGAATGCCAAAGGACACCAAGCACCCGGCATCCCTCGCGGCCTTCTGTTTCACACCCATGCGCGCAACTCCCCGCGGGCCCGCCCCGCCAGCCGGAAAATCTTACCAGAACGCGCGCGGGGGCGTCGTGGTTCCTTGAGGGAAGACAAGGCAGGCGGGGGGAAAACGTAGACGCGCCTTCCAGGCGCGTTCTTCGGGCCAACGAAAACCCCGAGAACGCGCCAAGAGGACGCGTCTACTTTGCGGGCGTTCCCGTCCCCGGGGGCAGGGTGACCTCGACGAAGCGGGTCTCGCGGCGGTCGCGGTCGTAGGCGAAGACAGTCTCCGTCAGTCCCTTTTCCCGGCGCCGTTCCCCCCGGCGGGGTGCCGGTAGTCGTTGATGGCCGTCTGAAGAACGGTGACGATGGCGTCCATCTGGCCGAAATACGGGCCGCGAACGAGCGTTTCCTTTGGCTTGGTCCGTCTGACGAGCACCAGGGAGCAGACACCCTGGGGGTTCCAGGATTCCCACCGGTCGAGCTTCAACCCCATGACATCGTAGAAGGGCGTCCAACGCCGCGGGGAGCGGCCGGTGAAGGAAGTGCGCGTGCCGACGCCCTTCGCGCAGACCTCGACCACCGTCTTTCCCCACCGCGTCATGATGCCCTGGCACAGGAAGAACACCCCGATAACGCACCCGAGAAAGGCTGTCGAAAACGGCTTTGACCGCGCAACGGTCAGCGGGATCAGACAGAGGCCCACAGCGCCCGCAAGCGTCATCAAGGCGCCCAAGATCAGGAGACCCGACGACTCCGGGTTCCGCCTGCCTGCGGGAAAGACCAGGGCGATGCCTCCGTGGGAACAGGGCCGGGTCTGTATGCCCGCGTCCCGGAGCTCGGCCCCCGCCCGCGCGGGGTCCGGCGCGCCCTCCATATCCGCCGCAAGAGCCTGCCCGCCGGTTTCGGACGCCAGCGGGAAGACGACCTCGTCCGGTGCCGGGGGGCTGTCAGGGGTGCGGAACACGGGCACCTCATATTCCGCCACAATGTCCGTGTCCGGCAGCGGAATCTCCACCCGCACCCGCCAGCGGACGGCGAACTCTGTCTCGTTGATGTCCGTGGGCGGCTGGTCCTCCGGGATGCTGAACGCCACCGGAATACCCGCCTCGGGGTGGTCCCACACCGGGTCGTTCCCGGATATGCCCAGCCGGTCCCACGAGTCCATGGCCGGATCCGGGCCTGTGGAACACCAGCGCCGCACCGTTCCCGGCCCGCACTCCAGATAGATGCGGGCGTCCCCCGTCGGCCGTGGCAGGGGGGGCAGAAACAGGGTGCCCGTCAATTGTCCGCCGATGACGCCGGGCACGGAATCCATTTTGAAAACGGTGCGCCGGTTGCGAAGCCATAGCCTCGCGGGACGGACCGTCTGAAAGAGAAATACGCACCCCAGCGCGAACAAGACAAGCATGCCAAGCAACAGGGGAACACTTTCGAGGAGTTGCTCCCGAAGTATGCAGGACACGGGCAGGGAGATAATGAAACAGCCGACGGCAAAAACGGCGGGCAGCAGGACCGTCGCCAAGTCGTGGGGCTTGGACACCCCCTCCCTCCACGCTCTCCGCCAAAGCCAGGGCTCGTCCGGATGGGCCGTTCGGTAACGTTCTTCTTCCCGCCGGAGACGCAGGCCATAGAGACCGAGCCCCGTCACCAAAACCCCCGCACCCCCGTAGAACACCGAAAGCATCCAGATAAACCGGGGCTCATCCTCGGTCGGCTCATAGAAAAGAAGAATCAGGCCAAGCAGCACGCCCGCAATGCCGGCCAGCGTCACGCAGCCCATCCTGTCCCTGAAACGGTTCCAAACTTCCACAACCTTGCTCCCCGCGGGCCCGCCCCGCCAGCCGGGAAATCTTACCAGAACGCGCCGCGACCGAAGCGGCCAAGTTCCCGGCACGGTTCCCGCTCCTCGGGGCGCGCGCGTTGGGTCGTTGTGTCCATCGCGTCCATATCGTCCATTCCGTCCATTTCCCCTCCGGCGTGCCTGGGCGCGTATAATTGCCCTTTGCCCCAAGAGGACCTTGTTGCCATGACACAGACCGCCGCTTTTGAGGAGCTTTCCTCCTTCATCACCGCCCTGCGGGTGGTGGACACGCATGAGCACATTCCGGACGAAGCGGTGGCGTGCGCGGACACGCTGGGGTTTTTCGGGTTTC
>JAKPUV010000792.1 GCA_029554925.1 Candidatus Hydrogenedentota bacterium
CCTCCTGGTCAGTGCCAGAATACTGTCCGTGGAAAGGATGACGTCCCCCTTTCCGGCCATGCTCTCCACAAGGGCCTTGCCGTGGCCCGGTTCGGACGCCTTCCGCAGATAGAGCCTCCCCTTTTCCTCCACAAACTCAACGTCGCTACCGGGCAGAAGGCCGGCTTTGACACGAAGGGAGAGGGGGATGGTCACCTGGCCTTTGGCAGCCACACGCATGGATTGCTCCTTTCAGCGGAATTGCGCTTGCCGCTGAGAATCATGCCATGAAACAGGGGAAGACGCAACAGGGGCTCCGCCGGGAAGGCGGGGGCGGGCACGGACCCGCACAGGCAGAATGGACGGAATGGACACCATGGACGTTATGGACGGGAACAGCATTCCGCACAGGTTCCTATTCGCGCTTGCGGCAGTCCGCTTCGTCCACGCTGTCCACACCGTCCACAAAGTCCATATCGTCCATCGGGCCTACCGCACCACCACCTTCACCCCCGTGCGGGCGCTCTCGTAGCAGGCGGCGAGCACCTTCTGGCTCCAGAGGCCGTCCTCGCCGGGGACGGGCGGGGGGGTGTTCTCCTGCACGGCGCGGGAAAAGGCCTCGACCTCGGCGCGGTAGGTGTTGACCGGGGGCGGGGCAATCTCCAGGCCGCCCGCGGCGGCGCGCACCTGGGCGGCGGCGTAGTCGCCCGGGGCCGCCTCAAGAAGCGCCTCCATGCGCCCGGCCTCGCCCTGGCCGATGGTGCCCTCGGCGAGGATGCTTCCGAGGGAGCCATAGAGCTCCAGGCGGTTGCGCGAGGCGGCGTCGGGCACGTTGAACAGGCAGTCCACGGCGCCCTTCGCCCCGCAGGCGAAGTCAAACAGGACGACGGCGGTGTCCTCGCTGTCGTAGGCCTGGACGAGACGCGCGGTCTCGCAGCGGACGGCGGCCACGGGCCCGAAGAACATCTCCAGCAGGTCTATGCAGTGGCCGCCGAGGTCCATGAGGCTGCCGCCGCCGCCGAGGGCGGGGTCCTGCCGCCACGCGCCCGCGATGGGCGGATACCAGCAGGAGAGCTGGGCCCGCGCGAAAACGGGCACGCCGAGGCGGGCGGACTGCACGAGTTCCAGCGCGGCCCGGTGCTGCGCGTGGAAGCGCATCATGAGGCCCACGCCGAGTTTCACGCCGGCCTTCGCGCAGGCGGCGACCATCGCCTCCCCCTGGGCCACGGTCATGCCGAGCGGCTTCTCGCAGAAGACATGCCTGCCCGCGGCGGCGGCGCGCAGCACCTGGCCGTGGTGGAGCCATGCCGGGGTGGCGACGTAAACGACGTCCGCGTCCGCCGCCAGCAGCTCGTCCTCGCTGGCGCAGGCGCGCGCGCCGAACTCCGCGGCGACGGCGGCGTTCGCGGAGGCGTCCACGTCGAAAACGGCGGCCAGCTCCGCGTTGTCCGCCTTTGCGATGCCCTCGGGGATGGTCCTGCGGCGGGCGATGCCCGCGGATCCCAGAACGGCCCATCTGGTCTTCATGTCCTGTCCTCCGTTGCCGCCGGGGGCGGCGGTCACTTCGCGAACGCGGCGATGACCTTCTTGATGGCGGCGGCGATGCCGCGCATGTGTTCCTCCTCGTAGGTGGGGAACACGAAGGTGATGAAGGTGCGGGTCTGGTGCCAGACGGCGTTGGGCACCTCGACCTTGGTGTAGTCCACCGACGCGGGGTCGGCGTACTCCTTCGACGTGAAGGGGAACCCGGAGTTCCCGTAGGCGCAGTGCTTCTGGTAGGCGGCCTCGGTGTGGCACTGGGGCCAGAAGACGTTCCAGCAGGGGGCGCCCTCGGCGCCGAGCGCCGCGAGGAACCCGGCCATGTCGCAGGTCATGCGGTCCATGTCGAGGGTGACGGGGAAGACGAACCAGCCGTTGCGCCGCTCGGGCGTCTCGACGGGCAGGTGGAGGATCTGCGGCACGTCCGCCAGCGCCTCCAGCAGGATGCCCGCGTTGCGGCGGCGGCGCGGCATGTTCCACGCGTCCATGCGGTCCAGCTCGGCGAGGCCGATGGCCGACTGCATCTCCGTCATGCGGTAGTTGAACCCCGCCATGGTGTGGATGTACGGGAGCTTCTGCTCCATCTCCAGCAGGCGCAGGCGCTCACGCACGTCGTAGCCGTGGTCGCGGAAGCTGCGGCAGCGCCAGGCGGCCTCCTCGTTGTCCGTCGTGACCATGCCGCCCTCGCCGCCCGTGGTGAAAGTCTTGTTCTGGCAGAAGCTGCACGCGGCGATGTCGCCGAGGGTGCCCGTCTTCCGCCCCTTGTACTCCCCGCCGAAGGCCTGCGCGTTGTCCTCGACCACGAACAGGTTGTGCGCGCGGGCGAAGTCGCGGATCGGGTCCATGTCCGCCACGTTGCCGTAGAGGTGGACCACGATGATCGCCTTCGTGCGCGGGGTCACCAGTTTCGCCGCGCTCTCCACGCTGATGCAGTGGTCGTCGCGGTTCACGTCGGCGAAGCGCGGCACGGCGCCCGCCTGCACCACGGCGAAGGACGTGGCGATAAAGGTGTAGCTGGGGACGATCACCTCGTCGCCCGGACCGATGCCCAGCCCCGCCAGCGCCGTGTGCAGGGCGCTCGTGCCGTTGCTCGTGCTCACGGCGAAAAGCGAGCCCTGCCACGCGGCGAAGCGCCGCTCGAACTCCATCCCCCGCTCGCCGGTCCAGTAGTTCACCTTCCCGCTGCGCAGCGTCGCCACCACGTCCTCAATGGCCGCCTCGTTCAGGCACGGCCATGGGGGCAGCGGCCCCGGCACCGACTTGGGGCCCCCGTTCAGGGCGAGCGTCTCGTTCATGGCGCGACTCCTTGTGTCGTTGAGGAAGGCAATTCCCCGGCGCGGGGGCCTCCTCCCCCAGTGTAGCCCTTTCCCAATCCGCCGCGCCAATGGCGGCGCCGGGGGAGACGCTGTGCGGGACGCGCGGGCTTCGCGTGACGGACCGCCCCCCGCGGGGGGAGGGCGGCTGCCGGGGGCCGGTTTCCTGCGGCGCTCCTACATGAAGAGCTCGCGGAACTTTTCCCAAAGGTAGCGGATCCGTCCGGCGAGGGGGGAATTGGCGCGGGTGACGCGGCCGGAGCGGAGGGCGTCGTAGTATTCGAGGCCGTGGCGGACGATGCCGGTGATGGGCGCGTTCGCGGGGGTGTTGTAGTAGGTGGGCATGCCGTCGAGGCCTTCG
>JAKPUV010000800.1 GCA_029554925.1 Candidatus Hydrogenedentota bacterium
TGAACGGTGTTCCGGCCCATAACGCTCCTTCTCCGGTGTTGTCCGCGGGGGGAATGGTCGCATGTTATACCGCATGCGCGGGTCCGGAGTCACGCGCGCGGCGCGCGGTTGCATTCGCGGGGGGGCGGCGGGTATAATTTCACACGCTCCGGACGGGAGAAATCGTCCGGGCCTCCTGGGGTCGTAGCTCAGTTGGGAGAGCGCTTGAATGGCATTCAAGAGGTCAGGAGTTCGATCCTCCTCGGCTCCACCAGGATCCCCCCGCGGCCGCGGCGGCTGAAAGGCCCCCGCGGCCCGTTCCTTTTTCCGGCCCCCTCCCGGCGGCAAACGGAGCGGCGCGCCGGACGTTTCCATCCGGCGCGCCGCCGTGGTCTTTTCTCCTTGCCGTCCCCCCCGCCGGGGGAAACGCGTCAGCTGATCCCGAAGATCGGGCCCAGCTTCAGCGACAGCGTCATGTCGCCCTTCACCTTGAGCTTGCCGCTTGTGAAGGCCGCCATGCTGTTCAGCTTGCCGGCGATCAGGTCCGCGAAGTCCGCGGCCGCCATGATGATCTCCACGTTCGCCGCGTCCGCCGCCCCCTCGTTCACCGCCACATCGCCGTCCGCGATCTTGATGTTCCACGTCTGGGCGTCGTCGCCGGTGATGGTGAACTGAAAGGTCGAGTTCATCCCGGCGATCCGGTCCTTGTTCACCTTCGCCGAAAGCCCCTCAAAAAAGCTGCGCACATCCGACATTGCCTGTTCCTCCATACCGTTGGTTGACTGCCTGCGCTCGCGCGCCACTTCCCCGCGGCGCCCGCCGCCGGGGGCGTCCCCAGCGGACGCCGTCCCATACTTTAGCAGAATGCGAGGTTTGAATCAACGAGAATGCGACGCGGGGACACGGACGTGCCGAGAGCCGCCGGACACGCCCGCCGCCCCCTTCTGGGGCGGCCTGTCCATATCTTGTGGGGTAATGTTTTCCGGGTTATCCCCAAGTTATCCACAGGGGGGGCGGGAATTGTGCCCCGTTTTTCCCCAACGCCGCGCGGGCCGATACCGGGGGGGCCCTCCCATGCAAGCGACTGTCAAAAAACGGGTTGTGCCGTGGACCTTGGCGGGGCTTCAGGAGTCTGACAATCTTTTCCACCGCGTTTGCACGGGTTTCTCCCGGGTTTTCCCCGAAGTTATCCCCAAGCCGGGCGGGTTTTCCACAGGGGGTGCCGCACAAGATATGGACGGACCGGTAGGTCAGTCGTGCCGGGGGGCGGTCCACGCGGCGGGGGCGGGCACCCAGCGGGACACGGCGGCGATCACCAGCCCGAGCCCCGCAGCGGCAAGAAAGAGGCGCTCGTAGCCCAGGAGCGCCCAAACGGTGCCCGCCGCGATGGGGATGGTCATGGAGGCGATATGGTTCACGGAGACGCCCATGGAGAGGGTGCCGGTGATCTCGGAGTGCGACTCCGCGAGGCGGGACATGTAGACCACCCGGCTGGTCCCCATGGTGAACAGGAGGTTGTCGAGGATGTAGCAGGCGCAGGCCACATTCAGGGCGCGGGCGGGGTCGCCCCCGGCGATCGGCAGGGCGTAGCCGTAGCCGACGCAGACCAGGGCGATGGAGAGCCCCTCGACGGTCATGACGGCCCGCTCGCCGAAGCGGTCTATGGCGCGGCCGACGGCGGGCTTGAACGCCAGTCCCAGCACGGAGGCGATGACCAGCAGTCCGGCGATGGTGTTGGCCGGGCGGCCGTAGACTTGGATGAGCACCCAGGGGCCGAAGGTCAGGAAGATCTGCTTGCGCGCGCCGTTGAGCAGCTCCAGCAGGTAGTACAGGCGGAACTTGCGGCGGAAGACCAGGCGCTCGCGCCGCTGGTGTACATGGGGCATGCGCATGAAGACATAGAGTCCCGCCGCCGCCGCCGCCACCACGGCCATGGCCTGGAAGACCGCCCCAAACTGCGGATGCTCGCGGTCCAGCAGCCAGTAGATGGCCCCGGCCCCGGCGATGCTCCCGGCGGTGGCCACCGCGCCCACCCGCCCCAGCAGCGTGCCGAGCTGGCCGGGCTTGGCGAGGGCCACGGTGAGCGAGTCGGCCATGGGCATCATGAGGTGCTGCCCCGCGCTGGCGACGACCATCATGGCGACCGTCGCCCCGAAGTTTCCGCTGAACACGGCCATGCCGACGAGGCCCGCGCAGAAGACGGCGGCCGCCGCCGCGCCCACGTGCGTCAGGGGCAGCATGCACAGCAGCCCGGTCATCCCCGCCACCAGCAGGCCCGGCAGCTCGCGGGGGAACTCCAGCCGCCCGCGCACGACCTCCGAGACGTCGTAGGCCGAGGACAGGTAGTTGTTCATCACGGAGTCATAGCCGCCCGAGGCCGCCGCCATGCAGGCCACGGCCAGAAAATAAAAGGCAAGCTGTCGCGCGCGCGCGCTCATGGCTCCGGGCGCCTCCGGGGGTGCGGACGGTCCGGGCTCAGGCCCGGTAGAGGGAGTGGCCGATGCCCATGGCCGCGCGGACCGCCTCGACGGTCTCCAGGGCCACGGGGGTCACGCGCCGGGCGTTCTCGCGGAGGAATTCCTCCACGGCCGCGGCGCTGTTCGCCGGGTCGTTGTACCGGGCGATGATGGGCTCGTTGAACTTGGAGCAGTGCTCCGCCGCGGCCTTCTTGAGGTTTCCGTAGAACTTGCCGCCCCTGCGGTACTCCTCCAGGAACTCCAGAAACACCTCGCGCGGCGCGAGCAGGTCGAGGAGGCGGTAGAGCACGCCCACGCCCGACGGCATCTTCGGGACCACGGTGTCCGCGTCGTTGCTGTCCGTGTCCAGCGGCGCGGGCTCGGTGGTCGTGGGCACCGCCTTGATCTTCTTCAGCACCGTGGCCGGGTCGTCCAGCAGGTCGAGGGTGTTGTGGTCGCTCTTGCCCATCTTCGACGCGCCGTCGAGGCCGGGCAGGCGCAGGGCGTCGCGGCTGATGGGCCGGGGCACGTGGAAGGTCTCGCCGAAGCGGCTGTTGAAGCGCGTGGCGAGGTCAATGGCCATCTCCAGATGCTGGCGCTGGTCCTCGCCCACGGGCACGATGTCCGCCTTCACGATGAGGATGTCGGCCGCCATGAGCACGGGGTAGCCGAGCAGCCCGTAGGAGAGCGGGTTGCCCTCGGCCTTCGGGTCCTCGCGCAGCTTCGACAGCTTGTCCTTGTACGTCGTGCCGCGCTCCAGGAGGCCGATGTTCGTGATCATGCCCAGCAGCAGGCTCAGCTCGGCGGTGCAGGGCAGGTCGCTCTGGCGGTAGATCACCGATTTGCGCGGGTCCAGGCCGCAGGCCACATAGGTCCGCAGCATCTCGACGGTGTTGCCGTAGAGGTCCTGCCGGTCCGTGACCGTCGTGAGGGCGTGGTAGTCCGCGATGAAGTAGTAGCACGTCGCCTTGTCCTCCTCCTGCAGCCGGAGGAAGTGGCGCACCGCGCCGAAATAGTTCCCGTAATGCAGCCGGCCCGTCGGGCGGATGCCGGAGAGTATGGTCTCACGCTTGGCGGACATGGGGGAGGGTTCCTGTGGGTTGGCCCCGGAGGGGGCGGTGCCCAAAGCATACCCCCAACCCACCGGAGCGGTCAAATGGCCGGGCGGGCCGCCGCGTGTGAAGGGATGTCTTCGGGACGGCTGGAAACGTAGACGCGGCATCTTGCCGCGTTCTTGGGGTTTTCGTTGGCCCAAAGAACGCGCCAAGATGGCGCGTCTACTTTGCGGGCGTGTTCCCGGCTTTCTTCATTGGCATAAGACGCAACCGCCCCGCCTCCGGGGGGAGGCGGGGCGGCAAAAGACTTCCGGAACGGGTTACTCCACGGCTTTGGTGGTCCACCGGAACACGGGGGAGGCGTTGCCCGCGCGGTCCAGGTACTGCACGCGCAGGGTGTGGTAACCCCAGCCGGGCAGGGTCCACGGCTTGGTGGACGCCACGGGCTCCCAGGCGGACCAAGTGTACCCGTTGCTGCTGAAGCGCATTCGGGACACGCCGGAACCGTGGTCCACCCAGAACAGGTGCAGGACGACGTCCAGCGTGTCCGTGGTGGGC
>JAKPUV010000823.1 GCA_029554925.1 Candidatus Hydrogenedentota bacterium
TCCCACAGCGGCAGCCGGGGCACGGGCGCGGAGGTCTGCAACCACTACAGCGCCCTCGCCAAGAGACTGAGGCACGGACTTCCTGATGAAATGGCGCGCCTCGCGTGGCTGGAGCTGGACACGCAGGAGGGCCGCGAATACTGGGACGCCATGCAGCTCATGGGCGCGTACGCGTCGGCCAACCATGAGCTGATCCACCGGGCCATCGCGGAGCGCCTCGGCGCGCGCGTGGTGATGGACATCGAAAACCACCACAACTTCGCCTGGATCGAAACCCACGGCGGCGAGCGGGTTGTCGTCCACCGCAAGGGCGCCACCCCGGCGGGCAAGGACACCCTCGGCATCATCCCCGGATCCATGGCGTCCCCCTGCTGCGTGGTGCGGGGCAGGGGCTGCCGCGAAAGCCTGGAAAGCGCCGCCCACGGCGCGGGCCGCGCGGTCAGCCGGAGCCAGGCCGTGAAACGTTTCCGCTGGCGCGACGCGGAGGCCCTGCTCCGAGAGCGCGGCGTCACGGTGATCTCGGCGGGGCTCGACGAGGTGCCCATGGTGTACAAGGACATCCACGCTGTCATGGAGGCCCAGGCCGACCTCGTGGAAACCGTGGCGGTCTTCCACCCGCGTCTGGTCAAAATGGCCCCCGCAGGCGAAAAACCGGAGGACTGAAAGCCCCCCTCTCCCTGTCCATACCGTCCATACAGTCCATATCGTCCATAAGTCTCCCCGCTACAACCGGGGCACCCCAGGAGGCAGACATCATGCGCATCGCCCTCACCGGATCCTCGGGAATGATCGGCGCGGCCCTCGCCGCCCGCTTGGAGGCCGCCGGCCACCGCGTGCGGCGGGTGCTGCGCACAGGGCGCGCGGACGAGGTCGGCGATCCGGGCGGAGACGCCGCCTGGTGGAATCCCGACAAGGGGTATCTTGACGCCAAGGCCCTGGAGGGGGTGGACGCGGTGGTCAACCTCGCCGGACGTCCCGTCGCCGGCCGCCGCTGGACCGCCGCCGAAAAAGCGCGGATCCGCGACAGCCGCGTGGCGGGAACCCGCCTCCTGGCGACGCGCATGGCGGAAATGAGGCATCCCCCCTCGGTCTTCGTTTCCGCCTCCGCCGTGGGATACTACGGCAGCCGGGGCGACCTGCCGCTGGAGGAGACGGAAACCCCGGGAACGGACTTCCTCGCAGGGGTCTGCCGCGATTGGGAAGCCGCCGCCGCCCCCGCCGCCAGGGCCGGCGTGCGGGTGGTGCACCCCCGCTTCGGCGCCGTGCTCCACCCCGGCGGCGGCATGCTCGCCCGGCTCCTTCCCCCGTTCCGCCTCGGACTGGGCGGCCCCATCGCCGACGGAACGGCCTGGCTGAGCTGGATCACCTTGGAGGATGCGGTGGAAGTGCTGGGAGCCTCCCTCCTGAAAGACCGCATCACCGGCCCGGTGAACGCAGTCGCCCCCGCACCGGTGACCAACCGCGACTTCACGCGCGCCCTGGCCGCGGTGCTGCGGCGGCCCGCGGTGCTGCCCCTGCCCGCCGCCGCGGTGCGCCTCCTCTTCGGCGAAATGGGCACCTCCCTCCTGATGGCCAGCCAGCGCTGCCTGCCCGCGAAACTCATCCGAACCGGCCACGCCTTCCGGCACCCGGAAATCACGGCCGCCCTGCGGGATATCCTCAGCGGCTGAGGTGCCCCCTCCAAATCATGAACACGGCGGCGGCCATGTCGCGAAGCCAGGGGCGCGGCAAGCGGCGCCCCTACGGGCGCGTTGTCCCGTGCCTTCGTGGTGCCTTGGGCAGGGCAGGTAGGGGCGCCGCTTGCCGCGCCCCCACGCTAACCAGAGACTCCAAGCACCTGACCGACCCCT
>JAKPUV010000840.1 GCA_029554925.1 Candidatus Hydrogenedentota bacterium
GTCCACGGTGCTGGGCACGCTGAGCGCCGACCGGGTCTTCGGGTCCGAGGTGTCGCTGGAGGAGGACATCCGCCTGCTCCAGATCATCGCGTCCATGATCGCGGGTTCGGTGCGCCTGCGCCAGGAGACGCAGGAGGAGTACGAGCGGCTGCTTTCGGAGAACGCGCGGCTCCAGCAGGAGCTCCAGGCGCGGTTCCGCCCGGCGAACATGATCGGCCGGTCCAAGGCGATGCAGACGGTGTTCGACCTGATCCGGCAGGTGGCCCGGAGCGAGGCGACGGTCCTGATCCGGGGCGAGAGCGGCGTGGGCAAGGAGCTGGTGGCGCAGGCGATCCACTACAACAGCGACCGGGCGGCGAAGCCGTTTGTGCGGGTGAACTGCGCGGCCCTTCCGGAGAACATCATCGAGAGCGAGCTGTTCGGCCACGAGAAGGGCGCGTTCACCGGGGCGGTGCGCCGCCGCGAGGGCCGCTTCGAGATGGCCCACCGGGGGACGATCTTCCTCGACGAGATCGGCGACCTGACGCCGCAGACGCAGATCCGGCTGCTGCGGGTGCTCCAGGAGAAGGAGTTCGAGCGCGTGGGCGGCGAGGAGACCATCAAGGTCAACGTGCGGGTCATCGCGGCGACCAACCGCAACCTGGAGGAGGCGATGACGACCGGGGACTTCCGGCAGGACCTCTACTACCGGCTGAACGTGTTCCCCATCTTCGTGCCGCCCCTGCGCGAGCGGCGCACGGACATCCTCGAGCTGGCCAACTTCTTCGTGGAGAAGTACGGCAAGGAGAACAACAAGTACGTCCGGCGCGTCTCGACGCCGGCCATCGACATGCTCGTGGCCTACCACTGGCCGGGCAACGTGCGCGAGCTGGAGAACTGCATCGAGCGGGCCGTGCTGCTGACGAACGACGACGTGGTCCACGGGCACCACCTGCCGCCGACGCTCCAGACCTCCGAGGCGAGCAACACGGTCATGAGCGGCACGCTGGAGGAGACCCTCGACCGCGTGGAGCGCGAGATGATCATCGAGGCGCTCAAGGACTCGCGGGGGAACAAGGCGAAGGCGGCCCGGCAGCTGGGGATTTCCGAGCGCCTCATGGGGCTGCGGGTGGACCGCCACGGCATAGACCCGAAACGCTACCGCACCCCCTGAGGGCGGCGGAAAAGGAGCGCGCCATGGAAGAGGAAAAGGCCCCCGACGGATACGCGCGGGAGTACGGCGAGGAGAAGTTCTGGGACAAGGCGCGGTCGTCGTTCCAGCAGGCGGGGGAGCGGGTGCTGGAGCTGGCCCTCCAGCTCTTCTTCGCCGCCCGCGACGAGAAGACCCCCGGCTGGGCGCGCACCGTGATCTACGGCGCCCTCGGCTATTTCATCGTGCCCACGGACGCCGTGCCGGACTTCCTCCCCGTCACGGGCTTCGTGGACGACCTGGGCGTGCTCACGGCCGCGGTGGCCGCCGTGGCCTTCTCGGTGACGGAGGAGCACCGGGCGCGGGCGCGGGAGTTTGTGCGCAAGCTCAAGGAGCGGGCGGGCGCCTGAGGGCCCCCGGCGCAAAAGAAAGGCCGGGACGGAAACCGATGGAATCCGCCCCGGCCCCTAATGCAGGGTCACCAAAAAGGGGAAAAACCTACTTCTTCTCGCGGTGGACCGTCACCTTGCGCAGGGTCGGGTTGAACTTCTTCAACTCCATGCGCTCGGGGTTATTCCGCTTGTTCTTCTGGGTCATGTAGCGGGAGGTGCCCGGCGCCTCGGTGCACTCCAGGATCACATACTCCCTGTTGCCTTTGCTCTTCGCTGCCATCGCGTGTCGCTCCTTTTACTCTCCGGCCCGCGGGGGCCGCGTTCATTTCTTTCCGTACACCTTCTCGGGGTCGAAGGCCTTTTCCTTTTCCTCGAAGACCAGCGGATACTCCGCGCCGCCGCCGCCCGGGGACACCGACCGGTAGAAGCAGGACCGGTAGCCCACATGGCAGCAGGCCCCGCCCACCGACTCCACCCGGAGCCACACGGCGTCCTGGTCGCAGTCCACCCGGATCTCCCGGACCTTCTGCACCAAGCCGCTCGTCGCGCCCTTGTGCCAGATCTCCTTGCGGCTCCGGCTCCAGTACACCGCCTCGCCGATCTCGATGGTCCGCTTGAGCGCCTCGGCGTTCATGTAGGCCACCATCAGCAGCTCGCCCGTCGCGTAATCCGTCGTCACCACGGGGACCAGCCCGTCCGCGTCAAACTTCGGCGCGAGGGCGCAGCCCGTCTCCACCGCTTCCTTCGAGACTCGTTCGGCGAACTCCGGCACGTCGTGGGGTTCCTTGCGCGTTTGCGGGCGCATCCCGGCCCCGCCGGCCGCGACAGGGACACCTGTGCCCCGCAGAGTACTGGAAAAACAGCGCCTAGTATACAAAATTCCCGGGGGGAAATGCCACCCCGGCGCCGCCGCGCGCCCTAGGCGGCCCCGCCGCCGTAGTCCCGGAGGGCCGTTTCCAGCGCGGCGACGACGGCGCGGGCGGCGTCCTGCCGGAGACGGTCGGCGACCCGGACTTTTCCGCCGCCGTGTTTGAGGACGGCCACGGAGTAGTAGAGCGTGTTTCCCGCCTGCATGCCCTTCTGGATGTCGAGCCCGGCGATGTCGCCGAAGGCGAGCCGGTGCTCCCGGCCGAGGCCGAAGAGGCCGCCGCGCGCGCGGAGCCCGTCGCGGTTCACCTCCACCCGGCTCCTGCCGAAGCAGAGGTCCAGCGAGGCCCACACCAGGATCAGCAGAAAGAGGCCGAAGACCGCGGGAAAGAAGGCCGGGGCGTCCGACTTAAGCAGCAGCGCGACCACGCCGCCCCAGACCGCCGTGATGGCCAGGGTGCCCAGCGCGGCGCCCGGCTGGCGGAGCATGGGAAACGCGAGCGCCATGCCGCCGCCGGGGGCGGGCTCCGTCAGCACCCCCGCGCGCCGCAGGGTTTCCCCCGTCTTCGCCGGGTCCGGCGCGGCGGGGTCGGGGATCGCGTTGCCCGCCTCGTCCAGCGCCATGACCGCCGCGCCGTCGTCCGCCGCCGCCGCCGCGCCCGGGGCGGGGCTGTCGGCCGTGCGGAACACGGGCACCTCGAACAGGGCCGAGAAGTCCACCCCCGGCACGGCCATCCGCGCGCGCAGCCGCCAGAGGAGCTGGTTGTCCGAGTCCTCCTCGTCCGTGGGGGGCTGGTCCGGCGGGATGAGGAACCGCACCGGGACGAGGGTGGCGCGGCTCTCCTGCGCCAGCGCGCCGCGCGGCACGGAGAGCTCCTCCTGCCAGAGGGTGTCCGTCGAGGTGCGGCGGTTCTCGCCGCTGCCCGTGGTGCGGCGGCGGACGCATTCCAGCACCGCCACCGCGTCCTTCTCCGGCAGCACGACCGTGGGGATGCGCACCCGCCCGGAGAGCATCCCGCCCACCACGCCGGGCACGGCGTCCATCTCAAACACCGTGTTGCCGTAGCGCCGCCACTGCAGCGCGAGATAGACCGCCGCCACGATGGCCCCCAGCCCCACCAGCGGAAACAGCAGCCCGATCAGGGCGAGCGTGTTGCCCCCGCGCACCTCGTCCGGCACGAAAAACAGCACGGGCGACGAGACCAGGTTCCACAGCGCGGCGAAGGCAAACGCGCCGATCATCTTTCCCTTGCTGTGGGCCGAGATCACCCCCGCGTCCCACTCCTTCTTCCAGCGCCAGGGGGCGTCGGGGTGCTGTTCGCGCAGCGCCGCCGTCTCGCGGGCTGCCCGCGCGCCGAAGAGCGAAGCGCCCAGGATGCCAAAGCCGGCCCCGCCGAACACGAGCCCGAAAATCAGCATGGCCCCCAGCATCTCGATGCGCGGGTTCCGGTAGAGCACCGCCTGCGACGGGTCGTCGGGGTTCACAAAGCAGGGAAACGGGCGGCCGCTGTCCCGGTGCTCCTCCAGTGCCGCCGCCGCGCGCTGGTGGAACGACCCGACGTTGTCGCTCCCCGTGTGCACGGAGACCCGGTCGCCCCGGTACTCCCGCCCCTCCCACTCGTAGGCGTACTCCGCCTCCACGCGGTAGGTGGTGCTGTCGCCCGAGTCGTCCGCCACCAGCTCCACGCGGTCAATCCGCGCGGGGATCTCCCGCCACGACTGCATGGACACGCACGAGGCGACGGTCCACGCGAACATCCCCAGCGCCCCCACGCCCACCGCCGCAAACGGCAGCGCAAACAGCACCAGGCACCCCGCTCCGCCCGAAACCTTCGTGCTCACACCCATGCGTCATTCTCCCCCGGGCAGGCCGCCCCCGTAGTCACGGATGGCCGTCTCCAGCGCGTCAATGACGGCCTGTGCGGCGCTGATGCGC
>JAKPUV010000871.1 GCA_029554925.1 Candidatus Hydrogenedentota bacterium
CTCATTCCGAATCTCCTTCGGCGCGGAAACGCCGCGTCATTTTTCCTTGGTGCAGATGTACACGTGGCAGGGCGGGACATTGTTCCACACCGGCCCCGACCGCCTCACCGAGGCGAAGCACGCGGGCAGGCGCAGCCGCAGAAAACGCTTCCCGGCGGGCAGGTAGGGCGTCATCACGTAGGCGAAAGTAAGAAACATGCCCCCCGGGGCCAGAGCGTCGCAGGTGGCCGCCAGGATGCGGTCCTGAAGACCGTCGTCAAACCGCGACCACGGCAGCCCCGAGATGATGGCGTCGCACCGCTCGTGCCCGAGGGCCCGCAGGTGCTTCCGCACGTTCTCGGCGCTGTCCGTGATGATGGCGGCCCCGGGGCAGCTCTTCCGGCAGGCCTCGGCCAGGGCCGGGTTGATTTCCAGGGAGAAGAACTCCGCGTCGGGGTCTTTCTGCCGCATGATTTCGCGGGTGAAGACGCCGTCCCCCGCGCCAAATTCCACGAGCATCTTCTTGCCCCGGATGTCGGCCATCTGGACGATCTTCTCCGCCAGTTCCCGGCTGCTGGGGGCGATGGCCCCCGTGGTCTTGTTGTTGCGGATCACCTCCCGCATGAACGCCAGCCATGCCATGGTCCGTTTCTCCTGTCCTCTGGTTGCGATCATCGGGCATACTCCGGCATCCAGCCCGCGTGCGCGGCGAAAAGGTCGTCGCACAGCGAGACAATCTCATCCGGCGTCAGCTCCGCCGCCGTGTGCGGGTCGAGCAGGGCGGCTTGGTAGACATGGTCCCGGCGCCGCGTGAGCGCCGCCTCCACCGCCATCTCCTGCACATTGATGTTCGTCCGGTTTAATGCCGCGCACTGCGGCGGGAGTTCCCCCGCGAAGACGGGGGTGACACCGTTGCGGTCGGCCACGCACATGACCTCGACACAGCAGCCGTCCGGCAGGTTGGGGATGAGCCCCGTGTTCGCCGTGTTGCCGCCGAAGGTGAAGGGGACGCCCGTCTCGACGGCCTCCAGGATGCGCGAGGCGTACTCGTCCGTGCGCGTGTGCGGTAGGGGCGCGTCCGTCACCAGCTCCCCGCGCAGGGTTTCCCACTGGGCGATCTGCTCGCGGCAGCGCCGGGGGTACTCGTCCAGCGGGATGCCGAGACGCTCCACCAGCTCCGGCGCGCGGGCCTTGATAAACCAGGGCACGTACTCCGCCGAATGCTCGCTGGACTCGGTGACATAGTGCCCGAAAAGGCGCATGATCTCGAAGCGGACCGCGTCCCGCGCCCGGTATTCCGGAAGGGCGGCGCGCCGCCTGATCTCGGGGTACAGGTCCTCGCCGTTCCGCGAGATCTCCAGCAGCCAGCCCTGGTGGTTGATTCCGGCGATGCGCCAGCGCAGGTTGTCCGCCGGCAGGTCGAGTTCCCGGCAAAGGCCGGGGGCGCAGGCCTGCACGCTGTGGCACAGTCCCACGCAGCGCACCGACGCGGCCCGCTGCACCGCCCGGACCAGCATGGCCATGGGGTTCGTGTAGTTCAGCAGCAGCGCGCCGGGCGCGACGCGCTCCAGGATCCGGCAGTAGTCCAACAGCACGGGGATGGTGCGGAGGGCGCGGAATATCCCCCCAATGCCCAGGGTGTCGCCGATGGTCTGCCGCAGGCCGTACTTCTTGGGAATCTCGAAGTCCGTGACCGTGCAGGGCTCGTAGCCCCCCACCTGGATGGCGTTCACCACATAGTCCGCCCCGGCCAGCGCGCGCGCCGCCTCGGACGCCGGAAAGGCCTCCACCACCGACGACGCGCCCAGGGTCCGGCTAAGATTGCGCACCATGGCCTCCGAGTCCCGCAGGCGGACGGGGTCCACGTCAATCAGGGAGATGCGGGCGTCCCGCAGGACGTCCG
>JAKPUV010000890.1 GCA_029554925.1 Candidatus Hydrogenedentota bacterium
TGGAACGACCCGGACTGCGTGCTCCTGTCGGGGAAGCTGCCCGAAAACGAGTACTTCTTCCACGCGTCCGTCGCCCTGGCCTCCGGCGGGATGCTGCTCTCGGGCGACAATCTGCCCGCGCTGTCCCCCGAACGGCTGGCCATGCTCAAGAAACTGCTGCCGCCGTCGGGCGTCGCCGCCCGCTTCGACGGAAGCGCCTTTGACACGGGCCGGATCGCCCTGCCGGACAAGACGCTCGTCTGCGTGTTTAACTGGTCCGATGAGGCAAAGACGGCGCAGGTCACCCTGGACGCCCCGGGGCCGGTCACGGACTTCTGGACCGGCAAGGAAGTGGAGATGCAAGACGGCGCCGTGACGCTGCCCGACATGCCCCCCCACTCCGCGCGCGTGCTCGTGTGCCCGCCCGGCAACGGCGGGGGAAACTGACGCCTATTCCGGCTTGGGCGCGTCGTCGGACACAGTCACCCCCTGAAACGCTTCGTACATGCGGCGGTTACGCTCAACGAAGCGTTCGAGAATCCGCAGATCACGCTCCGACAAGCCTTCCCGTGAACGCTCCAAGGCGCGGTCGTAAGCTCCGGCGTAGGCCTCCATAAATGCAGAAACATCGTCTTCCCCCTGCACAACAGCCGAAACACCCTGTTCGGAGGCCAGTTGCTCCTCAACCAGAGCGGCCTTAAACAACTCGCTCCCCTCAGGAGACAGGCCCCGGGCTTGCGTCATCAACTGCATGTCCACAGCCTCCTCGGCCATGCGTTCCGGCAATTCCGCCATGTAGGTGTCATAGGCGGCCATCGCATCGGGACCCAGGATTTCCGCAAGCTGCTGCCGCAGCGTCTCGTCTGTTGGGAGCTCCACCATGCCGGCGAAGTCGCCGCCGAGATAGTCCTTTCCGGACCTCATCAGGGCCTTTTTGTGCTCGACGAAAACCGCGCGCACCCGGGCCTCCACCTCTGGGGGGAATGCCATCTCATCCACCCAGGGGTCATACATGTTTTCCATGGTCATTTCGGCAATTTCCGCAATCATTGCCTCCGAATCCTTTCCCCCGAACGTCTTCATATGAGGCTTCGTGGACCGGCTTCCGCCCGTAGCGTCCGTCTCGCTGTCCAGTCCGGCCTTGTCAGTTCCCAGCGAGGAGATAAGCGTGGCGATGCTTGGCTTGTCATCCGGGGCGGGTGAGCCCGCGGAGTCTGTGGCGGCCCCCGCAGGCGGCGGGGCCGGGGCCGCTGTGGCCGCCGGCGGGGCGGCCTGTTTCTGGATCTGGTCCACCGTGGCGCGGAGGGATTCCAGGGACTGGGCGGTCTCCTGGGCGGCGGCCTGGAGGCGGCCCATTTCGGCGCGGAGCGAGGCGAGTTCGGTGGTCCGCTCCTGGAGCCGGATCAGCAGGAACCCCGACAGCAGGGCCAGCAGCAGGGCCGCGGCCCATCCGGTGAAGCCTCCGTTTCGCATTGGCCTTGCCCTCCCTGGCGGCGGCGCGCCGCGCTATTTCCGGTCCGGGTCCGCCTCCGGGGCCTCCCGCAGGGAGCGGATGGTGTCGAGGGCGTCCCAGTACTCCTTCAGGGCCCGCGCGCCGTCCGCCGTGATACGGAAGTCCGTGTGGGGCACGCGCCCGTTGAAGGACTTGAGCACCTCCACGTACCCGGCCTTCTCCAGCTTGTCCATGTGGCTGGACAGGTTGCCCTTGGTCAGCCCCACGGTGTTGAGCAGGAACGTGAAGTCCGCCACATCCAGCCCCGAGAGCAGGGTCAGGATGCGCAGGCGCGCCGGTTCGTGGATGAGCCGGTCCAGTTCAGCCATTCTCGCCGCCCCCCTCCGTGTCCGGGTCGTCCTGCCCCTCGGGCACGTCCGAGGCGATGGAGCGCGTGAGCTTTTTCAGGTTCCACAGGGCGTAGCGGCTGTAGGCGTGGCCGATCAGGATGGCCACGAGGCCGTAGCCGAAGACGGGCACGATCATGTCCAGCAGCGGAAAATGGGCGGGGAAGCGGATGGGCGCCCCGCACAGCAGCAGCGCGGCGTGGGCCGCGTAGAGGCCCGGCCAGACCCAGGCCCAGAAGCCGAGCCCCTGGTACAGGATCAGCGCCGAGAGGTAGGGGGCCATGTACAGGGCCGAGAAGGGCTGCATGTTGCGCAGGGAGACATACCCGAAACTGACCAGCACGGCGATGACGAGGTGGTAGACCACCAACCCGCCGCCCGCCGCCGTGAGCCAGCGCGGCAGGCCGCGCCCCGCCCCGGGGTCGAAGGAGGCGTAGCCCTCGCCGCCGTAGAGCCACTGGGTCACGTTCCAGATGAACTCGCCCCCCCAACGCGACAGGGAAAACCACGCCAGCGCCAGCATGACTAGGCACATGAGGGCGATGGAGAGGTAGAAGAGGCCCATGTTGTCCTGCCGGTGCGCCATGCTGGTCAGGTTGGCCGCCAGCCCGATCACCAGCACCATCACCACGATCACCGCCCACTGCACGAGGAAGGAGATCGTGCGGCTCTGGGCGTAGCGCCGCGCCCACCGCACCACCAGCCGGGGATCCCCCGCCCGCAACCGGCCCGTTCCGTGCTGTTCCGTCATGGCTCATCTCCGCGGTTGCCGCGGCCCGCGCCCCGGCGTGCCATAAGGATACCCGCTTTGACTGTCCAAGACAACCACGCGGAAAAGGACGGGCCGGACAGGTCCGTGCTGTTGTCCGGCCATGTTTCGCTGGCCCCGGTGCCGCGCGGCGCGAAGCGTCTTGCGCGGCCACCTTGTCCGCCATGCCCGCCGCCCGCGCCGGCGTGTTGGGGCGCGGCGGCGGCGGGGTCAAGACACGCTCCTGGGGCTACTTGAACCACTCCGTGAGGTCGATCTTGGTGAAGGGGCGGTCCGTCGCCGTGACGGGCGGGTTGTAGCCCGCGATGGAGAGGTACGCCGCGTGGTTCGTCGGGTCGAAGACCCAGGAGTGGAGGGTGGCGCCGCAGTAGACCGGGCCGGTGGCCAGAATCTTGACCGCCTGCTCCACGTCAATCTTGCCGGGAACCTCCTCAATGCGGCGGCTCATCCACTCGTAGCGCTGGAAACTGTCCTGCCCCTGGAGCATGGGCACCAGCACCGTAAGCTGCTCCTTGGTCTCCACGGAAAGGCCAAACTCGCTGCCAAACGCCTGCGCCAGCCGGAAAAGCTGGTCGAGGTCCGTCGGGTGGTTCGTGCGGCGCACGCACTGCTCCATGCCCCAGTGCCCCGTGGCCGCACCCTCCTTCTCGTCCATGGGTGTGAACACGTTGCAGTATTTGGCGTCCGTCTCCAGCGCGCGCCCGTCCGGAACTTTCCCGTCGCCGAGAATGAAATTCCACCCCGTGGTGCGGGGATATTCCTGGAACATCTTCACCGCCTCGTCCAGCGAGGCGGCCTTTTCCAGCACGAGGCGCATCTGGAGGAAGAGAGGGAGACCGTCGAAGGTGGCGTCGGCGGAGGGCAGGGTCATCTCGCCGATGGTGATGCCGCGCGCGCTCATGCCGCTGACGCTGCCCACGCCGCCCGCCCAGCCGGGCATCATGAAGGGCGACCCGCCCTTGGGCCGCCACACCAGCACCACCGCGTCCTCCTGCGCGCCGCCCTTGACGTCCCAGTCGAGGTTGCGGCCGTGGAGCAGGCGCCCGTCGGTCGTCCATTTCCCCCAGACCGCGAAATTGGAGCAGGATTGCGGCGGCTTGTCGGCCGGGAAGTGCAGAATCTCCGCCTGCGTCACGCCGATCCGGACGTCCGCGTATTCCAGGTCGTCCACCCCGGCGGCCTTGAGCCCCTTCACGATGCCGTGAATCTCCGCCTTGATGGACTCGGGAAAATGCTTCTCCATCCGGTCGCTCTGGGCAGCGACGTATTCCGGCGTGTACCCCCGGCCCCAGAGGGCCTTGGCCATGTAGCCCTCCTTGATGACGTGGTGGATTTTCTTCGCCAGCAGGCGGCCATGCTGGAACCCCATCTCCTCCGGCGTCCCCTCCATCACCACCACCAGATGCTCGCCCACCTGAAAGAGCTTTCCAGCCCCCTCCTGGTCCAGCAGCTTCACCTCCGGAGAGGCGACAATCTCCACCTGACGCGAGTCCAAGGCGGCGGACTGGGCCGCCGCCAGTCCGGAACAGAGCATCCCGATGGACAGCAGCGCGGCGGCAAGGCACAAACGGCGGGTGAACGAACGCATTTCAGCACTCCTCTCTTGATAGGGTGTCCGGGGGCGTGAACCCCCACGTCAAGGGACCAGTATCCCCGCCTTCCGGTTTCGCCTGTTGCCGCCGGGCACACCTTGCGGCACTGCGTGGAAAATTGAAATATTCGGAAGCACATCTGATTTAATGGTAAAATGAGCAGATGAACGGAAATAACCGTTTTTAAACATGGCGTAAAAGACTCAGGAGGGCAAGAACCATGAATCCGGTGGGTTACGCCGCATTGGTGGACATCTTCGCTCTGGAGGTGTCGGGCTTGGAGCATGTCTCGATGCTTGCCGCGCATGGGCATCGCCGCACCGAGACGCGCGAAACGGAGGTGGTGGAGTGGTTTCCCCCGCAATACGATCCAGGGCCGCATTGGACCAGTCATTTGGGCTTCGCCCTGAAACATGAGGGGGTGCACCTGGAGGTGCTGGCCGCCCTGTTCGACCGCGCGCCGGAGGGGGAGCTGACCGCCTGGGTTGCGGCGTCGCCCACGGGCCGCTACACCCGGCTGGCCTGGTTCCTGCACGAGTGGCTGAAGGGGAGCCTTCTGCCGCTGCCGGACCTGACGCAGGGCAATTATGTACCGGCGCTGGATCCCGAAAAACACCTCTGTCTCGGCGCCGGGAAGGCTGACCGGGTGCGCAGGCAGCGCATCGTCAACAATCTCCCCGGCACGCCCGCCTACTGTCCGCTGGTGCGGCGAACGGCGGTGCTGGCGGAGTTCATCGCCGCGCGGCCGGAGGAGGCGGCGCACCGCCAGTTGAACGCCTATCCGCCGGAGGTGATGTACCGGGCGGCGCAGTACCTGTACCTCAAGGAGACCAAATCCTCCTACGCCATCGAGCGGCTGCGGCCGGACGCCCGGCGCACCGCGCGGTTTGTTGAACTGCTCCGCCGGGCGGGAAAGGAGGACTGCTTCTCCGAAAGCGCGCTGGCGGACCTGCAGCGGACCATCGTGGACGAGCGGTACGCCGCAGCCGGGTTCCGGGACTTCCAGAACTTCATCGGGCAGAGCCTGGGGCCGGAACGGGAGCTGGTGCATTATGTCCCGCCCAGACCGGAGGACCTGCGGGGACTGATGGCGGGATGGGAGACCGTCTGCCGCCGGATGCTTCCAGGAGGGACCCACCCGGTGGTCGCCGCGACGGTGGCGGGGTTTGGCTTCGTCTTTCTCCATCCCTTCGAGGACGGCAACGGCCGTCTTCACCGATACCTGATGCACCACCTGCTCACGGCGGGCGGGTTCACCCCGCCGGGGATCGTGTTTCCCGTGTCGGCGGTGCTGCAGAAGAACCCCGCCCGCTATGACGCCCTCTTGGAGCGCTACGGGCGCCGGGTAATGGCGCGCGTTAAATGGCGGTTCACCCGCGCCGGCGCGCTGGAGGTGTCGGGGGACACGGCGGCCTGTTACCGCTATCCTGACATGACGGGGATCGCCGAGGGCATGTGCGGTGTGGTGCGCGACACGCTGACCGCCGAATTCGGCGAGGAGCTGGCCTACCTGGCCGCGTTTGACGCCGCGCGCGCGGAAATGCGCGCCGTGGTCGAGATGCCCGAAAACCGCCTGGACCTGTTCATCCGCCTGTGTCTCCAGGGCGGGGGCAGCCTTTCCGCGCGAAAGCGGGCGCAGTTTCCGGAACTGACAGACGGCGAATGCGCGGAGCTGGAGGCCATCGTGGCGGAGGCCGCCGGACAGGCGGGGAAACCGGAGTGACCCCTACTTCCGCAGTTGGTCGGCGGGCCCCATGGTGTCGCGGTCGTAGACGGCGGTGAGGGTGCTGGCCAGACCGCCGCGGGGGGTGCAGACGATCTCCACGGCCATCCGTTTCGGGGCGCACACGGCCGCCAGGTCCTCCAGCATGCGGTTCACCAGATGCTCGTACCAGATGCCGACGTTCCGGTAGGAGAGCAGGTAGTACTTGAACGAGCGCAGCTCGATGCACAGGGCGTCGGGAATGTAGCGCACCCGGACCGTCGCGAAGTCGGGCAGGCCGGAGAAGGGGCAGACGGAGGTGAACTCCGCCGTCTCGATGACGATCTCCATGCCGCCGCCGTGCGGGGTGCCCGCGTATTCGTAGGGGAAACATTCGAGACAGGCGGCGTCCACGGCCTCCGGCCCGTCGAAGGGCAGGGTCTTGTCCAGCGCCTTGAACTGGTCCCGCGGGGAGGGGGTGTCGCTCATGTGCCGTCGCCTCCGGCCGCGTCGCCCAGGCAGACGCAGCGGTTGTTCGGGGTCTCCTGCACGACCACGGCGCGCGGGCCGAGGCCCCGTTCCTCCAAAAAGCGCCAGATGTGCGCGCAGATGCGCTCACAGGTGGCCTGCTCCAGCCCCGGCACCGTGTTGATGTGCCGGTCGTTCAGCGTTCCGTGCATCTCCCGCAGGGCGTCCACCAGCGCCTCGCCGCCGTCCGCGGCCGCCTCAACCCGGTAGGTGTGGCCGTGGAGCCGGTGGCAGGGGTGCGTCTCGGGGAGCTGGGGAAGCGACTGGGCGGCGGCGAAGGAGAATCCCACGCGCGCCGGCAGCCCCTCCAGCGGGTCGGCGGGCAGGGTCTCCGGCGCGAAGCGGCCGTCGCCCACCACGGAGACGCGGATTTCCCGGAACCACGCGGGGTGGGGGCGCATCTGCTCGCGCGCCCACGCGGCCACGCGCTCCGGCGACGCGTCGTCCTCCAGCCCCGGAATGTCGTCAAGGCAGCAGTGGTCCAGCCGGCGGCACACGGGGTCGAAAAGGGCCTTCATGTCAGCGTAGTCCACCACCCAGCCGACGGCGGGGTCAATCTCGCCCTCGGCGACCAGGTCGGCCCGGTAACTCGCGCCGGTGAGGCGCGGCTCGGCGGCGCCGTTGCGGCGGACGCGCCGGGCGGCTTCAAAAAAGACGGTCTTGACGATGCGCATTTTCACGGGAATCACACTCCGCGCCGGTCGGGCGGCCAGATGATTTTGTGCAGTTGAAGCTGGAGCCGCGCGGGGAGGGCGTCCTCCAGCATCCACGCGGCCAGGTCCTCCAGGGGCAGCGCGCCGGAAACCGCCGACAGCATCACCGCCGCGCACCGCTTCTCCAAAGTATAGTCGCGGATCACGCCGCGGCTCCACTCGTAGTCCGCCCGGTCCGCCAGCACAAACTTCACCTCGTCCCGCGCCGGGTCCAGCAGGTCCAGATTGGACCACAGGTTCCGTTCGCACATGCCGCTGCCGGGGCATTTCAGGTCCATGATGCGGACCGCCTCCGGCGGGAGGGTGTCAATCGGCAGAGACCCGCTGGTCTCCACCAGCACGGTCTTTCCCGCCGCCACCAGCCGCCGGGCCAGTTCGGGGCACTC
>JAKPUV010000903.1 GCA_029554925.1 Candidatus Hydrogenedentota bacterium
CTACAATGAGAAGGCCCGAAAGAACAGTCATGCGACGCATCGTGTGTCTCTCCTTGGGAGGTTGTTCCGTGGGGGACCGGGGTGTCCCGCGCCCCCGCTGACTCTACCAAGTTGGACCGCCCGCGCGCAATGAGGGATTCGACCATGCCCCGCATTCTGCTGTCTGAACAGCCCCACGACGCCCCCGAGGGGGCGTCGGCCTTCTCCCTGCGCGACGCCGTCAAGCCCGGCGCCGACGTGGTGGTGGTGAACGGCGCGGCCGTCACAGAGGACCTTCCGCTTGCGGAGGGCGACGCCGTGGTGTTCATCCGCCGGGGCGAGACCCCGGCGCCGGAGGAGCTGGAGGCGCTCATGGCCGCGCGCCACACGCCCGGCGTGCACCGGCGGCTCAAGGCGGCCACGGTGGGGGTTGCCGGGCTCGGCGGGCTGGGCTCGGCCGTCGCCGTGGCCCTCGCGCGCATGGGCGTGGGGCGGCTTGTGCTGGCGGACTTCGACGTGGTGGAGCCGAGCAACCTGAACCGCCAGCAGTATTTCACCGACCAGCTGGGGATGCTGAAGACCGACGCGCTGTGTGCCACCCTGCGCCGCGTGAACCCGGGGGTCGCCCTGTCCGCCCACGCCGTGCGTCTGACGGAGGCGAACATCCCGGACATTTTTCTGGACGTGGATGTGCTGGTGGAGGCCTTCGACCGCGCCGACCAGAAGGCCCTGCTCGTGGCCGCCTACGCACGCGCCTTCCCCGGCGTCCCCATCGTCGCCGCGTCCGGCCTCGCGGGCCACGGCCCCGCCAACACCATCCGCACCCGCCGCGCCGCCCCCCACCTGTACCTCGTGGGCGACGGGGCCGCCGCCGCCGCGCCGGGCAGGGGGCTCATGGCCCCGCGCGTGGGCGTGGCCGCCCACCACCAGGCCAACGCCGTCGTCCGCCTCCTCCTTGGCGAAGACCCGGCGGAGGCGTAGGGGAAAACGGGCGGCTCCGTAGCGCCGCCGTCCCGGCGGCCTTGTCTTCATTTTCCGCACGAGGCCGGAAGCCGGGTAGACGAAGACAGGGCAGGCGGGACGCCTGCGCTACGGAGGGACAGAGGATCCGGCAGGCGGGACGCCTGCGCTACGGAACGGCCGCCCGCCGGACAACACCGCAGCGGAGGCGTAGGGCGCTATTTCTCCAGCAGACGGTCGA
>JAKPUV010000924.1 GCA_029554925.1 Candidatus Hydrogenedentota bacterium
GACGGCATCTGGACCGCGCCGACGGACGCCGCGCTCAAGGGCGACATTGAGATGAGCCTGGCGGCGGGGTTCAACGGCGCACGGCTCCACCAGAAGGTGTTCGAGCCCCGCTTCCTGTACTGGGCGGACAAGCTGGGCTACCTGGTGTGGGGCGAGTTCCCCAACTGGGGCCTGAACTACAAGAAACCCGAGGTCAACGCCCCGGTGATCAACGAGTGGCGCGAGCTCCTCGAGCGGGACATGAACCATCCGGCCATCATCGGCTGGTGCCCCTTCAATGAGACCCCGGAAGAGGCCGAGTTCCTCCAGAACACCGTGGTGGACCTGACCCGCGCCGTGGACCCGACCCGTCCGGTCATTGACTCCAGCGGCTGGCACCACGGGCACCCGAACCCCATCGTCATGGACGCCCACGACTACAACCAGGACCCCGCGTCGTTCAAGGCGCGGTGGGACGCCGAGTGCGGCCCGGACAGCTACCCCGAACCGCGCAAGGGCGTGCCCGGCACGCCGATCCCCTTCTTCGTGAGCGAGTACGGCGGCATCGGCTGGAACGTCGGCGAGGGCGCGTGGGGCTACGGCAACAACCCGAAAACCCTGGACGAGTTCTACGCGCGCCACGAGGGGCTGACCAAAGCCCTCCTCGACAACCCGCACATGTTCGGATTCTGCTACACCCAGCTCACGGACATCGAGCAGGAGCAGAACGGCATCTACACCTACGACCGCAAACCGAAGTTTGACCTGGCCCGCATCAAGGCGGTCAACAGCGCCCCGGCGGCCTACGAGCAGAACCCGCCGATTGGAAAGGAAACGGGCATGAGCATCAGCAAACAATCCTACGGCGCGCTCCCGGACGGGCAGGCGGCGGACCTCTACACGCTCTCCAACGGCAACGGCATGAAGATGCGCGTGACCAACTACGGCGGCATCGTCACCGAGTTGTGGGTGCCGGACAAGAACGGCACCGCCGCCGACGTGGCCCTCGGCTACGACAAACTGGAGGACTACCTCAAGGCGACGCCGTACTTCGGCGCGATCGTGGGCCGCTACGGCAACCGCATCGCCAAGGGCAAGTTCTCCCTGGACGGCAGGGAACACACCCTGGCGACCAACGACGGCCCCAACGCGCTCCACGGCGGGCTCAAGGGCTTCGACAAGGTGCTGTGGGCGGCCGAGGCCGTGCGCCGCGCCGACGCCGTCGGCCTGCGACTGAAGCGCACCAGCCCAGACGGCGAGGAGGGCTACCCCGGCAACCTCACCCTGGCCGTGACCTACTGGCTCACGGCAACCAACAAGCTGGAGATCGGGTACGCCGCCGAGACGGACGCGCCGACGGTGCTGAACCCGACCTTCCACGGCTACTTCAACCTGCGCGGCCACAACAACGGCGACATCCTCGGCCATGAAATGATGCTGAACGCCGGCCGCTTCACTCCCGTGGACAAGACCCTCATCCCGACGGGGGTGCTCCAGCCCGTCGCGGGGACGCCCTTCGACTTCACGAAGCCCTTCGCCGTCGGCGCGCGCGTGAACGGCGACCACGAGCAGCTCAAGTTCGGGCTGGGCTACGACCACAACTTCGTCCTCGACCGCACGGCGGACGGGCTGTCGCTGGCCGCGCGTGTGCGCGAGCCGGAGTCCGGCCGCGTGATGGAGGTCTGGACCACCGAGCCGGGCATCCAGTTCTACTGCGGCAACTTCCTCGACGGCACCAACGTCGGAAAGGGCGGCCACGCCTACCAGTACCGCACGGGCTTCTGCCTCGAGACCCAGCACTTCCCCAACTCGCCCAACCAGCCGGATTTCCCCCCCGTGGTCCTGCGGCCCGGGGAGACCTACACCCAGCACACGGTCTACCGTTTCATGACGGACTGACCGGAACCGGAAAAGGAGACGGCCATGAACACGCTCCTCTGCGCGGCCCTCGCGGGCCTGAGCCTCGCCCAGCCCGCCTACAAGGCGGACTGGGAATCGCTGGACAAGCGCCCCAACCCGCAGTGGTTCGAGGACGCCAAGTTCGGCATCTTCATCCACTGGGGCGTCTACTCCGTGCCCGCGTGGGGGCCGAAGGGAAAGTACGCCGAGTGGTACTGGCACGACATGCAGGACAGGAACGGCGAGACCTGGAAGTTCCACGAGGCCGCCTACGGCGCGGACTTCAAGTACCAGGACTTCGCGCCGATGTTCAAGGCGGAAATGTACAACCCCAGGGACTGGGCCGCCGTGTTCAAGCGCTCCGGCGCCAAGTACGTCGTGCTCACGTCGAAGCACCATGAGGGCTTCTGCCTCTGGCCCGACCCGAACAACTGGAACTGGAACGCCGTGGACATCGGGCCGCACCGCGACCTGGCGGGCGAGCTCGTCGAGGCCGTGCGTGCCGAGGGCCTGCGCATGGGCTTCTACTACTCCCTCTACGAGTGGTTCAACCCGCTCTACAAGAGCGACGTGAACCGCTACGTGGACCAGTACATGCTCCCCCAGCTCAAGGATCTCGTCGAGCGCTACAAGCCCGACCTCGTCTGGCCCGACGGCGAGTGGGAGCACCCCAGCGCCACCTGGCGCAGCGAGGAGTTCCTCGCGTGGCTCTTCAACGAGTCCTCCGCCCCCAAGGACGTGGCGATTAACGACCGCTGGGGCAAGGAGTGCCGCGAGAACCACGGCGGCTTCGGCACGCCCGAGTACCAGCACCGCTCCGACGGCCGCCTCTCGAAGGCGGGCCTCTTCGAGGAGTGCCAGGGCATGGGCATGTCCTTCGGCTACAACCGCAACGAGTCCGCGGAGAACTACCGCAGCACGGAGAAGCTGCTGGAGCTGCTCATCAACACCGTGAGCCGCGGCGGCAACCTGCTGCTGGACATCGGCCCCACGGCAGACGGACGCATCCCCGAGATCATGGAGCAGCGCCTGCTCGAGATGGGCGAGTGGCTCGCCGTCAACGGCGAGGCCATCTACGGCGCCGACCGCTGGGAGAAGGCCCCCGAAATGGAGAAGGTGCGCTTCACCCAGAAGGACGGCGCGGTCTACGCCATCTGCCTGGGCTGGCCCGGCGAAAAGCTGGTTATTCCGAACGTGACGAGGGCGAAGTCCGCCGAGGCCTCCCTGCTGGGCCTGGACGGCCCGCTCGCCGCCGCCGCGGCCCCGGACACCGTTTCTGTTACCATACCCGCGCTCACGCCGGACAAGCTCCCCTGCCGGCACGCGTGGGTGGTCAAACTCACGCTGAAATAGAAACCCCCGGGACGGCGTTGGCCGCCCCCGAACCGAAAAAGGAAGTATGCGATGCGAGTCATGCTGTTTGCGGCGGCGGTTGTTCTGACGGCGGCGGGGCTGGCCCCGGCGCAGGACGCCCAGACCTACGCGGAGAAGCTCGGCTTCCCCAAGGGCGCCAAG
>JAKPUV010001050.1 GCA_029554925.1 Candidatus Hydrogenedentota bacterium
GTACCAGTACTCCCCCGGCGCGTCGAGATCCCCCGGCTCCCAGACCTTCACGCCGCAGGACCGTTCCCCGTCGAAGAGGATGTTGCCCACATCGTTCACCAGGAAGCCGTCCGCCGCGCATTCGCGGAACGACAGGGCCCCCAGCGAGAGCGCCGCGCCCGCCGGCAGGGCCGTCCCCAGGAAGAAGGTCAGCCGGGCGTCCTCCGCCGTCCGGAACGCCGTGTAGTGGCAGGTGAACACGCCGCCCTCCGCGCCCACCCGGAAGGACGGGCGCGCGCCCGCGACCCCGTAGGACGACCACGGCGGCCCGGACCGCATCAGGGTGGGCGCCTCCAGCGTGACGGGCGCGCCGCTCTCCGCCCGGAAGGACAGGCAGTACACCGCCCCCTGCCGCACGGGGAACGACGCGGTGTAGCACTGGATGTGCGACCCGGCGGTCCCCGGCGCGGCGCACTCCACGCGCAGGCCGCCGTCGTCCCCCGTCATCCGCGCGGACGCGCCCCCCTCGGTGTGCAGCCGCCAGCCCGGAGACTCGTCGGCTGCGGGCGGCCGCAGCAGTTCCGGCCCCTCCGCCTGCGGCGGCAGGGTGGTCCAGACGCCGTTTCCGAGGTCCGCCCAGTCCTCCGGGCGGTTCTTCGCCACCGACCCCATCAGCACGGGCTTCTCGCCCTCCCCGTGAGCGCCATAGGTGACGGGGGCGGTTTCGTTCCCGCTGCACGGGCGCAACCGGCCGCGCCACACGTCCCCCCGCCGGAACAGCACGCGGTCCCCGGGTGCCAGTTCCGCCGCGTTCACCCGGTCCAGCGAGGCCCAGGCCGTCTCCGGCGACCGTCCGTCCGCCGCATCCGATCCCGCGGCGGACACATGATAGGGGACCGCCCGTCCCGGACTGGCCACCGACAGCAAGATTCCCAGCGCGCCAAGACGGGCAAGGCGGTTCATTCCTCGTCGCGGAGCACATTTCATGGCCAGTTCTCCCTCCTTCTCGCCGCAAACCCGCGCGCGGCGGGCGCATGTTCCGCCGCCGCCCCATTATCCTCCTCCGCGGCCCCCGGACCCAACCAGACGACCTTCCGGGTTGACCCTTGGCACCTGACCGGCTACAGTAGGTTTCCGGCGGGGGGACGAACAAGGGACAGGCCGATGCGAAGACGCGAGTTTCTCAGGACCACAGGCGCCCTGCTGGCGGGCGGGGCGCTGACGCGCGCCGTGGGCGCGGCGGAAAGGAAGGCCGCTCCGCCAAACATCATCCTGATCCTCGCGGACGATTTGGGTTATGGCGACCCGGGCTGCTACGGCCAGCGCCTCCTGGAGACGCCGAACATGGACCGGCTCGCGGCGGAGGGACTGCG
>JAKPUV010001098.1 GCA_029554925.1 Candidatus Hydrogenedentota bacterium
GTCCGCCGTCCCCCGCAGTCCAAGTGTCGAACACGGGTACGGTCGCCTTTTCCAGGGACTTCTCACGGGCGAAGGCGGCATGGTCGGTTTGCAGGGTCTCGCGGCCCAGCCGCAGGGGAAACACCTCTTCCGCGCCGTCCACCGGCACCGCCGACACCGCCGCCACGGCCTGTCCGGCGCGCCGGCGCTCCTGGCGGGGGAGCCAGCCCACGGAGGAAACGACCGCGATCCGGGAAAAGACGACAGCCGGGTCCGGCACGGCCAGCTCCGCCGACGCCCCGGGTCCCAGCCGCACGCGCACGCCGACGCGCCGCGCCCCCTCCCCAAAGACCTCCCGGATCCGGTCGGGGGAGACGCGGGACTCTGCCGGGCACGGCGTCACGTCCACGGGGATCACCGCCAGCACCCATCCCGGATCCTTTTCCCCGGTGTTTCCGGGCAGCAGCACCGCGCGCAGGGTTGCGCGTCCGCTGCCGGTCACCGGGAGAATCTCCAAACGCCCGCCGCATGCGGCGGGCACGGGGCCGTTCCAGGAGACGGGCGTTTCGGAGGCCACCACCGGACCGCTGATGTCCAGCGTGACCGCCAGCCGGTAGTCCCCCCCGGCGACGGCGGCGGGGGCGCGCCATTCCACAGCCCAGTCGTAGGCGCGGCCCTCCGCCATCACCAGCGGCGGCGCCAGCGCCGCGCCCTCCGCGTCGCGCAGGGCGATTTCCGCCACCTCCAGCGGGGCGGCGGGGCGCGCCAGCATCTCCGCGGGCGGGCGCACCGGCACGGGCACCCCGCCGGCAGCCCATGCGGCGGGGGGCAGGGAAAGGAGAAAGAGGACCGGCAGCCCGAGCCGGAGCGGCCGGATCACGGCGCGGTGCCTTTCGGCGCGGGGTCGGCGGGCGGCGGCGCGGCCAGGAATCCCACCTCAAACACGTCCACGACCACCGCGGCCCGCAGGCGGAACTCCACGGAGGCCACCCCCCGCAGGGGGGGATCCAGCGCGATGCGGCCGCCGTAGCGGTGCCTCTGGAAGGGGGCGCCCGCGCTGTCCATGTTCTCCGCGTCCTGCGACTCCACAATGACCGCCCGTTCGTGCCGCTGGGAGCCCGGCGGGAAATAGTCGTAGTCCGCCCGCGCGGTGTGCACCCCGCTGAGCAGCTCCACCCGCCGCTCGCCGTCCGCGCCGCGCAGGACCACCTCCATCACGGGATTCCCCTGCGGCACGACGCCGTAGGCGTAGGCCGAGGAGACCGCCAGCCCGGCCACGGCGGCCTCTGCGGGGGACGCGGGCACCGGCAGGGTGATCGCCGCGTCGTTGCACAGGCGGAAACTGGCGGAAAGCGTCCGGACCCCCGGCCCGGCGAACGCCTCCCAGCGTTCCGCGCGGAGGCGGCCCCGGCCGGAGGCGGGGTCCAGGTGAAGCGGCAGGTCCTGAAGCGTCAGCCCCGGCCCGGCATTGCGGCCCGGAGGCGCCGCCAGCAGCACCGAGAGGTGCGCCGCGCCGTTCAGCACGTAGACGATCTCCCGCATGGGCGCCTCAAAGGTCTGGCGCGCCACCACGCCCGGCTCCCAGGGGGCCTCCCCCGCGGCGGGCCCCGCGGACACGTCCAGCGTCCGGGCCAGCGCCACATTCTCCAGCCAGAACCGCAACTGCACGGGGACGCGCCCCGTGATCCGCTGCGAGGGCACCCAGTAGGCGGTCACGGCCAGTGTCTTTGCCCCGTCCACGCGGGGCGGCTTGCCGGACAGGGGCGCGTCCTGCGCCAAGTCGAGCCCCAGCAGGCGCAGGGGGCCGGGATCCTGCTCCGGCCCAAAAACGGCCTGCACATAAGGCGCCGGAAACGCGGGCGTGATTTCCCGGATCAGGCGGTCCAGCTCCTCCCCCGGCAGCGGGCCGGGCCCCTCCTGCGCCCCCGCCCAGAAGCAGAAGAGCAGGCACAGCGCCCCCGCCGCCCGGCAGGGCGTCCGCATCCCCCGTTTCCCCTGGGAAACCGTCATGTGTCCGCTGGCCTCCTGACAATGGTTTGCGACCGCGGGCATTATAGAGCCCCGCATCCCGGTCCGCAACGTCCCGGCGGCCGGTGCCGCGCCGCAGGGGTTGACGTTCTTGATAATAATGGATTATCATTTAGAGGAGCGTCACGGGGAACGTGCCGCTGAAAGGAGGCCGATGCGCATGCGGTGGTGTCTGGCGTGCACCGTTCTGGCGACCGCGCTGCTCGCGGGGTGCGGGCGGCCGGCCCCTGCCCCGGCGGGGGAGGTTCCGCGCGTGGCCACGTCCATCGCGCCGTTCGGGCACTTTCTGGAGCGTGTCGCGGGCGGCGCGGCGGCGGTGACGGTGCTGGTGCCCCAGGGACAGGCCGCCGAGACCTTCCAGGTGCTTCCCCGCCAGATGGAGGAGTTGAGC
>JAKPUV010001109.1 GCA_029554925.1 Candidatus Hydrogenedentota bacterium
GCGTCTTCCCCGACGCGCCGGGCGAGATCGTCGCCGGGGCCGGGTACACGTGGACCAAGGTCCACGCGAAGGTCGCCGTTTCCGCCTTCGCCGGGTTTTTCCTGGGCAACCTGTGGATGGGGGCGATGCTCCTGCTCGACGCGCTCTGGCTGCGCCGGATGGAGGACGCGGGGTCCGCGCGGTTCCAGTACACCACGCTGCTCTGGCCCTACCTGTTCTGGCTGCCCATCCTCTGCACGGGCATCGGCTTCCTCGTGCGCTGGGAGTACGTCTACGCCGCGAAGAAGGCGGCCGCCGCCGCCGCGGGCGCGTCCATCGGCAGCTCCTGGTCGGAGGCCATGAACACGCGCTACTCGTTCCCCCTGTGGGAGAACATCCTCATCTACACGCTCTTCCTGTTCCTCGTGTGGGTGGTGACGGCGCTCACCGCGTCCGATCCGGACGCGTGAGCCCCTCCCCCGCCTCCTGACAGTCCCGGATGGACGCCTCCAGCGTCCGGCCTGGCGACCACCCCAGGGTGTGGCGGGCTTTCCCGATGCAAACTTCCCAGACGACCCCGTCGTCGGGGTCGGACAGGCCGCTGAACACGACCTCGGACCGCCCCCCAAAGACCGCGCGGCAGCGCCCGGCGAGTTCCAGGTTGGACACGGGGACGCCGGAGGCGATGTTGAAGAGCCCCCCGGCGCGGAGGGACAGCGCCCGGACCGCCGCGTCGGCGATGTCGCGGACGTCCACATAGTCCTGCCGGCGGGTGCCCTGCCCGTGGAGGGTGAGCGGCTCCCCCGCCGCCGCCGCGCGGACGAAGCGGGAGAAGAGGGTGCCGCGCCGGAGCCCCGGCCCGACGGGGGAGGTGATCCGGAACACCGTGCCCGTCAGGCCGGCTTCCCCGGTGAGGACGGCCGTTTCGCCATCCCGTTTCGACCGGGCATAGGCGGTTTCCGGGGCCACGGGGTGGGCCTCCGTGACGGGCAGTTCCAGGGGCCGCCGGAGGAGGCTCATGCTGGACAGAAAGAGCACCTGGCCGGCGCCGCACTCCCGCGCCAGCGCCACGAGTTGGCGCGTGGCGGCGGTGTTCACGGCGGCAATCTCGTCGTCCGGCGCGGGGGGCAGGGCCGCCGCGCAGTGGACCACGGCGTCGCACCCCGCAAGCGCGGGGCGCAGCGTCTCCGCAAACGGGCCGCCCAGGTCGGCGCGCGCCGGCTGAACCTCCGGGGGGAGCCCGGCCAGCGGGGAGCGGGCGGCGGCGGCAACGGTCATCCCGGCGGCGTGCAGGGCGCGGACCACGGCCCCGCCGACATGGCCGGACGCGCCGGTGACAAGCACCCTCACCGGGCGGGCCCGAAGAGTTCGGCGGACGCGCCGGGGCCGTCGTATCCGGCGGTGGTGCCCCGGCCGCGCACGTGCTCCAGGGCCGCCGCGGGTACGTACAGCTCGTTCCAGTAGCGCAGGGCCACCCCCTCCGTCACGCGCGGCAGGGTCACGTCCCCGCCGAGCAGGTAATGGCGCAGGAAGGCGTCGGCCTCGTTGAAGCCGAAGGCGGCGCGCAGGGGCGTGGTGCCGGAGAAGCGCGCGTTGATCTCGAAGCAGACGGGGCCGCGCTCGGTGAGGCGCAGCTGGATGTTGCACGGGCCGGCGGGCCGGAGCGCGGCGGTGATTGCCTCGGCGGCGCGGCGCACCGCCGGGTGGTCGTCCACCCAGGCGCGGTAGGTGGTGCCCGCCAGCAGCTCGCGCCGCATCACAATCGTGCCCGCGAGGCCGCCGTCCCGTTTGCAGAAGCAGCCGACGGTGTACTCCGCGTCGTCGGGGCGCAGGTACTCCTGGAGCAGGTACCCCGGCTTTCGGCAGGCGTAGGCGAGGTCGTCGGCGTCGTGCACCAGAAAGAGCCCGCGCGCGCCGCCGCCCCGGCGCGGCTTGGCCACGAGGGGCCAGCCCGCCGTTTCGGCGAGCCGCCGGGCGGCCTCCGCGTCTTCCGAGGGCGCGTGGCGGGGCGCGTCGAACCCGTTGTCCGCCAGCCACCGGCAGGTGAGCAGCTTGTCCTCGCCAATCTCGTGGACCGCCGGCGGGTTCACCGGGCACAGCGCGCCGGTTGCCGCCTCCACTTCGGCGCGGTGCGCCACGAGAAAGTCAATGATGGGCTCACAGCCGGACATCAGGACGCGCACCCCCGCCGCGCGGCAGACCCGCGCGAGCTCGGGGAGAAACGCGGGGTCGGAGGCCCAGGGGAGCACATGGCCCTCGTCCACGGCATAGAGACCCGCCTGGTCGGCGCTGACGTCCGTGCCGAGAATCCGCAGGGGGAGCGGCGACCGGCGCAGGGCCTTGAGGATGCCCTGGCTCACATTGCCGCCGACGGCCAGCACGGCGACGGTGACCGGCGCCCCGGCGGCGCTCATTCCTCCTCCCCGCGGATGATGAAATAGGGCTTCTTCTGCGTCTCGGCGTAGATGCGGCCGACATACTCGCAGAGCGTGCCCAGGGAGAGGAGCTGGACGCCGCACAGCAGGAAGAACAGGGCGATGACGCTCTCGGCGCCGAGCTGGTTCCCGTAGACGACGCGGAAGTAGAGCACGCGCAGGAACATGAAGAAGCCGCCCAGGGCCAGCAGGATGCCGAGCAGGCCGATCATGCGCAGGGGACGCACGGAGATGTTGGTGATCAGGTCCACCGCCGTGCGCACGAGGTCCGCCAGCTCGTACTTGCTGCGGCCCGCCTTGCGCTCGGCGTGGCGCACGGGGATTTCAACGATGTTCGTGGTGACTGCCGTCATGTCCACGGGCAGGTAGCGGCACCGGTGGTCGAAGGCGAGCATGTGCCCCACCACCTCGCGCCGGAAGCCCTTGAGCGGGCATCCGTAGTCCGTGAGGGGCACGCCCGTCTCGTAGGCGATGTAGCGGTTGAGCGCCCGGGAGAAGAGCCTGCGGAAGAAGGGATCCCGCCGCCCGGTGCGGCGGCCGCTCACGCAGTCGGCCCCCGCCTCCAGCTGTTCCAGCAGCAGGGGGATGTCCTCGGGGTATACCTGGAGGTCCGCGTCGAGCATGACCAGAAAGCGGCCCCGGGCGAGGGAGAACCCCGCGTAAAGCGCGGGACTTTGGCCGAAATTGCGCATGAGCGACGCCACACGGACCCGCGGGTCGCCGCGGCGCAGCTCCTTCAGCAGCGCCAGACTCCCGTCGCGGCTGCCGTCGTTCACGAACACCAGCTCGTAGGGGCGGCCCAGCCCGCCCATCACCGCGGTCAGACGCTCGTGGAGCTCCCGCAGCGAGGGCTCCTCGTTGTAGACGGGAATGACCACGGAAATCTCGGGAACCGGCGTGTCCATACCTTCTCCTGCGCGTTGCGCCACAGTATAAGCCAGCCGCCGCGGGGGTGCAACAGCGGGCCCCTCCGCGGCGCGGGCTCACAGGCGGCGCGACAGGAGGTCCGGCAGCGGAGCGGCGAGCGCGCCGGCGGTGACGGCGGCCAGATCGCCGCAGACGGGGAGGTCGGCGGGGGTGAGCAGGCCCGTTTCGGGGAGTTCGCCGCGCAGGACACACCCGGCCAGATGCGCGGGCAGGCACGCGGTGGCCACGGCGCCGTCGCGGAAAAGGACGTCAGCGGAGGCCTCCCCCTGCGGTCCGCGCACGCGCACGGACAGCAGCGCTTCCGGTCCGATGCCCGCGACGGCGGACCGGCGCGTCTCCGCGTCGTTGATCCGCCGCATGACGGCCTCGATGAGGCGGTAGGCCCAGCGGCGGCGGCCCGGGTCGAGCAGGCGCACGCCGTCCAGCAGCCAGAGGGGCAGGTCGCCGAGATGGAACCAGGTGTGGAACTCGCGCAGGGGGAGGCGGTCCGGAAGGGTCAGGGCCTCGATGGTGGGCACCTCCAGCATCCGCCGGCGCCCAAACGGCGCCGGCAGGTCAATGTCGCGCACGGAGCGCCCCATGACCACCGGAACATGCCGTCCGTCGCAAACGGCCAGGGGCCGCCCCGCGGCCTCCAGCAGGCCGCCCATCATGGAGGCGAGCCCGGACCCCTCGCGGGCGTGGCGGAACTGGGCCCAGCAGCAGTCCACGGCGTCCGCGCCGGGGGACTGCTCCAGGAGGCGCAGGGCGGCCAGGGTGGACAGGCCGGGGATCGCCCCCGCCGCCGTGATCAGGGGCACGCCGCGTTCCCGCGCCGCCGCGTCCAGCGGCCGCAGGTTCCGGTAGTGCTCCTGCTCGTTGGCGCAGTCGAGGTACGGCACGCCGCACCCGACCACAGTGCGGGCGACGGCGGCGCCGCCGCGCGCGAAGGGGCCGACGGCGTTGATGACGAGGGCCGATCCGGCGCAGGCGGCGCGGAGGGCGGCGGCATCCGCGGCGTCCAGCACCAGGGTGTCCACCCGGTCGCCCCCCGTCTCCGCGCGCAGCGCGGCCAGCTGGTCGGCGCGGCGTCCCGCCGCGGTGACGGGCAAATCGGTCGTCTCCGCGAGGCGCTCCACCATGGCGCGCCCCGCGAGGCCGTAGGCCCCCAGCACCAGTATCCGACGTCCCGCGCTCATTCGGGGCGGCCCGTTCCATGGGCGGCGGGGAAGGAGTGTGTCATGGCGTCTCCTTTCCGGCGGAAGGGCCGGGGTTTTAGAGACCGCGCCTCATTTTCCCGTGGTGAGCAACCGGATCAGGGCGGCCTCCTTCTCGGAGTAGGGGGCGCCGTCCTTCCTGAAGACGTCATGGAACCACGGCGTCGGCTCTTCGGTGTACTTCTTGTTCCACGAGTCCCAGGGGTAGATGGTCTGGGAGCGGCCGCTGACGAGCCCCCAGTTGATGGCGCCCACGTTCTGCTCCTTGAAGTACGGCATGACGGTCTTGAAGGTGCTGCCCGAGCCGCGCGACATGTACTCCGTGCAGATCACCGGGCGGCCCGACGCCTTCAGCCACTCGACCGCCTTCTTCGCCATGGGCAGGGGGTCGTAGCTGTGGAAGGTGATGATGTCCGAGCGCTCCAGCATGGCCTTGTCGAGGGCGGGCAGCGGGCCCCGGCGGCGGCCCACCTCGACCCACACCCCGGCGGTCAGCGGCTGCGAGGGGTTCACCTCCCGCGCCCAGTCGAACAGCCTGTTGAGCAGGATGAGGTGCGCCGCCTCGCGCTCCGCCTGGTCCCACTGGTCGTCGTACTGCGGCACGGGGTTGCCCGGCTCGTTGAGCAGGTCCCACGCGAGCACGCGGGGGTCGTCCTTGAAGCGCGTGAGAATGGCCGTGAGGTAGGGCTTCAGGCGCTCCTCGTATTTCGAGGGGTCCTTCTGCACGTCAATGTGCGGGCTCTGGACCCACCGCGAGTTGTGGACGTGCGGCACCGGCTCCGGCTGGGGCCCCGCCTTGGGGAAGGGGTCCCACACGCTGTCGAAGGGCACCAGCATGGTGGTGATGCCGTGTTTCGCCGCAAGGGCGAGGTACTCGTCCAGCCGCCGCTCGAAGCCCGCCGGGTCCGCCGCCCACACCATGTCGTGCAGGTAGACGCGCATGACGTTAAACCCGAGGCCCGCGGCCCAGCCCAGCTCGCGGTCAATGGTCGCCGGGTCCCAGGTCTCCGCCTGCCACATCTCCAGCTGGTTCGACGCCGTGCTCGGGGCAAAGTTGGCCCCGGCCATCCACCGGTGCCCGGCGTACCACTGGTTGGCCTTCTCGGCGCTCCAGCGGCCCTCCTCCAGGCCCCACCGGACCTCCGGTGCCGTGTCAGCGGCAAAGGAACAGGCGCAGAGCGCGCACAACAGCACGGCGGCCAGGGAAACACGCTTCGGGGATGTCGTCATCACAGGGGCTCCTTCTGGGTTACGCGAACATTCACGGGAAGAGACCCGGAAGCCGCGCCTCGGGTGTCATTGTATCCCGCCGCCGGGGAAAACTTAAAAAAGGGCCGGCCCCGCGCACGCGCAAGAACGCGCGGAACCGGCCCGCCTCTCCTCACACCTCACCAGAGGATTGGCCAAAAGAATCAGTATCCGGGCTCGACGCCGGTCACCATCCAGGCACCCTTCTCTTTGGCGCCCGTGAAGTTCAGGCTGAGGCTGCCAAACGAGCCCGTCACGTCCACCGGCTCCACCGTCGCGACTTCGCCTTCCACCGTGATCACGGCGTCGTCGAGGCTCACTTCCAGCTCGTCGAGGAAGCCCATGTCGTCCGCGTTCTTCAGGTAGTCCAGCAGGTCGTTCTTGTCCCCCACCACGGCGCTGGAGAAGTTTTCGGAGACCATGCCGCCGAACAGGTCGTAGTTCTTGGCCTTCAGGCCGGCGATGCCCTCCTGGATCCGCTGGCGGATCTGCTCCTCGTCCGACGGGCCCTTGGCCGTCGTCGCGCAGCCCGCCACCATCAGGACGGCCATTCCCAGCACCATGGAAAACACGGCAACCTTCTTCATGCGTCACTCCTTCCGC
>JAKPUV010001115.1 GCA_029554925.1 Candidatus Hydrogenedentota bacterium
CTTCCGCAACACAGGCTGCCGATTGCCCCCGCACCCGAATTCCACATGCGGAAATGGCCGGAAACGAACGCCTTGGCATCCCGGAGGGATGCAAGACGTTAGCCGGTGGTTGAGCGCAGCGATACCACCGGACAGCAGGCCCACGTCCCTTTTTCAGGAACCCCGGCAGGGGTTCAGGACGTGTCGGTTCCCGTTGGCCCCGGAGTCCCGCACCCCTGCCGGGGTGCCTCAGAGGGGAGAGGCGACACCCGTTCCCGGTGGTATCGCTGCGCTCAACCACCGGCTAATGTCCCTCACCCCTCCGGGGTGAAGAGAAAATGGCCGCCATGGTCTGTCTCGCATTCATCACTTCATGCACAGAATCCCCGCCCACGGCGGTCAGGGGCTCGCGATGACGGCGGGTTGCCTGGTCGTTGCGAGGAGGCGGCCCCGGCCGACGCGGCAATCTCTTGTGGGAGCGTCTTCGGTCCGCCCGCCCGCTTCCCGCTTTCCCGGAAAAGTGGACTGCGGCGGCCGGGTGTCCCTATAATACCCGGCGGCTTGTCCGCTGCCCGCCCGCCGGGTGCAACCTTTTCGGGCCGGGGGCGGTCAAACGGTTCAGGAACCGTCTTTTACGCCGAAAAACACGGAAAGCGCGGGACGCGCAACGGCGCGCCCGCCACGGGCATGGAATTGCAGACGCGCCCGTCCCGGCCGGCATGGTGCCGGTGCGGGGCGCGCGGTCCGGACCTCTTAACATTTCGCGGCCCCGGCCGCGGCACAGGAGCGAGATCCCATGAGCAGTGACATCAGCAGGCGCGACTTCGTCAAGGTTGCCGGCGCGGGCGCGGCGGCCTTCAGCATCGCCGCGGCCCCCTTCTCCTACGCGCAGAACAACAAGGTCGTGGTGGGGTGCATCGGCCTGGGCGGGCAGGGCTGCTTCCACCTGAACGAGGGCCTGTGCAAGAACAACGACATCCACGTGGCGGCGTTCAGCGACGTGTACGCGGCGAACCAGAAGTCGGCCCGGCCGCTGGTCATGCTCTCCAACGCGAAGCAGTACCTGGCCGAGGGCGCGCCGGTCACCGAGGAGATGAAGGCGGCGGCCAAGGCCCTTCCGGCGCCGAACGTGTACTACAACTACAAGGAGATGCTGGAGAAGGAGACGCTGGACGGCGTCGTGATCGCGTCGCCGCTCATGACCCACGCGCCGGTCACGCTGGACGCGCTGGACGCGGGCAAGTACGTCTTCTGCGAGAAGACCATGGTGCGCACCGTCGAGGAGGGCCGCGCGGTCGTCCAGAAGTGCCACGACACGGGCAAGTTCGTCCAGGTCGGCCACCAGCGCCGCTACAATCCCAAGTACAACCTCGGCATGTGGATGACCTACGACCGGGGCATGCTCGGCCGCATCACCCACATCACCGCGCAGTGGCACCGCAACAACCAGTGGCGCCGCCCGGTCCCGAAGGACTACGTGCTGAACGAGGAGGAGAAGAAGTACATCCCCGACTTCGAGCTGCACATGAACTGGCGCCTGTTTGACGAGGTGTCCGGCGGGCTTTACACCGAGCTGGCCACGCACCAGACCGACATCGCCAACTGGT
>JAKPUV010001120.1 GCA_029554925.1 Candidatus Hydrogenedentota bacterium
ATGCTCGTCTTCGGCGAGAACGGCGAGCCCAACGGCCGCCTCGCCTTCCTCACGGGCATCGAGAAGTCCAAGTTCCGCAACACCGTCGTGCCGGGCGACCAGATGGTCATCAAGGCCGAAATGGTCCACTGCCGTGACAGCGCGTGCAAGGTCCATGCCGTCGCCCTCACCGACGACGTCGTGGCCGCCGAGGCCGTCATGACCTTCGCCCTCATGGAAATTGACGCCTAGCCGGCCCGGGCAGGTCCGGAGACTCCCCATGAACCCCCACAAGGCGGCCGTGTTTCTGCTCAGCCTCGCGGCGGTCTGCCGCGCCGGGGCGGAAATCGTCCTCGAGCCCCCCGTGTTCCACGGGGCCGCCCGCTCCGCCCTCTACAGGGAAAACTGGCCCGAGGACAACGGCGGCGTCGTCTACTGCTTCCTGCGGAACACCGGCCCCGCCCCGGAAAAGGTCGCCGAGCTGCTCCTGAACGGCAAGGCCCCCGGCGAGTGGCCGAAACTCTCCTGGTGGCGGGTCTGGCCCGAATCCCTCGCCCCCGGCGGGACCGGGTGCCTCACCCTCAAGGCGACCGGCGACCCCTTCGCAAAGGGTTCCACCGCCGAACTGGCCCTGGTCATGGACTCCGGCGCTCAGGCCGCCGTCTCCTTCCCCTGCGAAACCCCCGCGCTGCGCCTCGCCAACGCGCTTCCCGCGCCCGAGCCGGGCACGCTCCTGCTGTACCTGCGCAACGACGGGAAGACCCCCGCCGAGGTGCGCCGGGTGTTCCTGAACAGCCGCGAATGGGCACCGGGCGTTGATGCGGGCCTCTCGGCCGTCGGCGGTTCCTACACCGTGCCCCCGGGCGGGCTCCTCATTCTCGAACTCGCTCACGGTGACGCCCCCGCCCCGGGGGCCCCCCTGAACCTCCGGATCCTCGCGGATGCCGGGGAGACGGCGGTGCGCGTCGGCGCGGGCATCCGACTCACGGCGGCGGAGTTCCCCATCGGCACCTGGAGCAGCAACATGATCCAGTCGCCCGGGGGCCAGCGCCACGCCCGCCGCCTCGGGATCGACGCCTGCGTCAGCTACACCGACTGGCCCGCGCAGGAGGCCATGTTCGCCAAT
>JAKPUV010001135.1 GCA_029554925.1 Candidatus Hydrogenedentota bacterium
AGCAGCAGTCGCGCGTAGGCCCGCTGCTGCCACGCGTGCACGAAGTCCGGGTCGCGCCGAACCACGGCGGCGAAGCGGTCCGCCGCGCCCGCGTTGTCCCCCCGGCTCAGGGCGAGCTGCCCCTGCTGGAAGTCTTCCACCGCCGTCACCGCGTCTGCGAGAGAAACGGTTGCGGTTGCGGTCGTGGCCGGCGGGACGCCGGCGCTACGGACCGCCAGCGTCTCCGCAAGACGCGCGAACACGGGGACGTAGTCGGGGTCGCCCTCCATGGCGCGGCGCAGGGCGGGCAGGGCCGCCATCGCGTCCCCCGCGCGGGCGGACTCCAGCCCGTACTCCGCCTGCGCGATGGGCAGGTCCGGCGCGGCCGCCGCCGCTTTGCCGAAACTTTCGCGGGCGAAGTCGGGCCGCCCGTTGTCGCGGTAGCCGTAGCCGTCCCACAGGGCGCGCAGGGCCGCCAGTTCGGCGGCGGGGTCGCGGTCCGCGCGGATGGCGCGGTCGAGCCCCGCGTGGAGTTTCGCGGCGAAAGAGCTGCGGCGGCGGAGCCGGTCGAGCCCCTCCAGCGCGAGGTCCTTCCTGCCCTTCGCCGCCAGCGCGGCCGCGAGGTCGCCGAAGCCCTGCATGGTGGCGTGGTCCAGTTCCGCGGCCTCGCCGCCTCCGGCGCTCCCCTCGCCGAAGGGATCCTCCGGCAGGGCGCGGTCCCCGGGCAGGGTCACGCGGCAGATCCATATCGTTCGGATGGCGGGCAGGACAGACTCTTGGCTTTCCAGCCCCCACCGGGCAAGTTCAGGCGCGAGGTCGGCGGGCGGCGTGTCGGCAAAATACTCCCCGGCGACCACCAGCCACACCGCGTCGGCCCCCGCGCCGTGCCGCCGCGCCGCCTCCAGATAGAAGGCCGCCAGCCGCGCGAGCACCGCGCCGTTCTCTCCCGCCGCCACGGGGTTTTCCCACTGCGCCGCCATTGGCTCGATGCGGCGGTTGTACTCAAACACATCGCGCCAGAGGCTGCCGTAGACCAGCACGGTTGGCGCGGTGTCGGGGCCGGCGGCGGGTTTCGCCTCCGCCGCCAGCGCGCGCGCCGCGCCGCGCCAGTCCGTGCGCTGGGGGCCGGGGCGCGTCACGCCCCACTGTACGGCCATGAGCCCCGCAAGGGCCGCCACGGCCAGCGTGCGGGCCGCCCGCCGGGGGAGCGACTCCACCGCGATCCCCAGCAGAAGGTAGACGGCGAGGGAGCAATGAACCGTGTAGCGCGGGAAGATGCACGGGCGGACCAGCACGGAGGCCAGATACAGCGCCAGCGGCGGCGCCAGCACCCACAGGAACAGCCCGAGGACCGCCTTCCGCCGGACGGGGTCGCCCACGCCGGGGCCGCGCCGCACCACGGATCGCAGCGCGACCACCAGCCCGGCGACAATCAGCAGGGCCAGCGCCGCGTCGAAGAGCACCCGCGCGCCGCCCAGCATTTCCCCGAACCCCGACACGCGGAGCTGCCAGGTGTAGGACACCACGTCGTCGGCGAAGAGGTCGGCGAGGAACTCGCCCGGACCGGGCAGGCTGATCCACTGGTCGGTGCTCTGCTTGGGCCAGAAGCGCACGGTGCGCAGGTACATCCCCGGCGGCGTGGCGGCGGCTAGGAACAGGGCCAGCCACCGCACCGTCCGCATGGCGGACAGGGGCCGCAGGAGCACGATGTAGGCCGCCTGCGCCCCGCCGACGAGCAGCGCGAAGGGGTGCACCCAGAACAGCAGGAA
>JAKPUV010001145.1 GCA_029554925.1 Candidatus Hydrogenedentota bacterium
GTGCTCGAGATGGCACTTCCGGTTCGCGGGGGACACCAGCGTGAGCGGGTAGATGTAGTCGTCGCCGAAGCCCCGCACGAGGAACGGCGCGCCGTTCAGGAAGAACCGGCCGTCGCGCGCCTCCAGTTTGCGCGCGCCGAACCGCTCGTGCCAGCCGTGGACCGGCGTGTCCCCGTCGAACAGCGTCACCTCCGCCGTGTACAGGCTGGGCGTCTCCGGGGTCCATGGGCGGAACACAGACAGCGGGACCCCGCACACCGTGTCGGCGCCGCCCTCCGCGTCGAGGGACAGCGGCTGGCGGTGCCTCCCCGCTTCCTGCCCGTCGGCGGTGCGGACGATCACCTCCACCGCCGGGGCCGCCAGCGTACCGCCTGCGCCGCGCACACTCACGTTCACCAGCGCCGTGCGCCTGTCGAAGTCCCCGCGCACCCACACATCGTCCAGCCGGGTCGTCGGCGTGACCTCCAGTTCAATGTCCCGGTAGAAGCCGCCGAAGCGGTGGAACGCCGCCATGACGCCCTTGCGGCTGGGCGTGTCGTTCCGCACGGTGGCCACAATCTCCGCCGTCTGGCCGGGGGTCACCAGGTCGGTGATGTCGTATTTGTAGGTGCCGCAGTACGTGTTCAGGTGTGCCACCCGCCGCTGGTTCACCCAGAACCACGCCTCCGTGCGCACGCCGCCCACCTTGAGCCACACGCGCTTCTCCGACCAGTCCGCCGGAATCTCCACCGCGCGCCGGTAGCGCGCCGTGCCCATGTACACATGGTTCAGCGGACGGGGGATGCAGTCGAAGGGCAGTCCCCAGTCCACGCTCATGCCCGGCTCGCCGACCCCCTGCGCCTCCCAGCATCCGGGAACCTCAATGGGGCGCGCGCCTTCCCAGTTCGGTTCGTTCCACGCGGGACCCTTGCCCATGCGGTGGCGTCCCATGAGCCGGGGGTCCGTCACAAAGTCCCATTCCCCCCGCAGGGACATAATCTCCTGGAGCGGCGACACCGCCGCCGGGTGGACCACTGCGGGCGTGGCGGGGCAGGGGCCCCACGGGTCCGAAAGCTCCTGGCCCAACAGCAGCGGCGAAACCAGCACCGCAGCAAACAGCAAACCCGTCAAACGACGCATGGCGCATCTCCCTAAAGGCCGGCCCGACCCTTCTGTGTTCCGGCACGGTATCAAGATACTCTCCGCGGGAAAAGCATGCAAGACGGTGAATCCGCCCCCCGATCCCGCGCGGGCTTCGCCCCCGCCTCTTGACATTCCCGTGCCCCCCTCACATAATGGGCGCGCGGGCGGTTTTGGGAAAAACGAGGCCTTTCCGGGCCAAAACGCGGGTGTTTCCATGAGACATGACCTGACGCGCGGACTGTGGGCGGCGGCCATTCTTCTGGCCTGGGCGATGACGGCGGGGGCGGCCCCGCTGGAGCGGGTGTTTGTGCTGGAGGGTTTTGCCACGCCGGAGGGGGTGGCGGTGGACCCGGAGACCGGGACGGCCTATGTCTCCAACATGAACACCCCGCCGGAAACCTACTGGCAGGACACGGGGAAGGGATTCATCTCGCGGATGGCCCCCGGGGGCAAACTGGACGCCCTGCGGTGGGTGGACAGCAGGCCGGAGCATGTCCTGAACCAACCGAAGGGGATGGCGGTGATGGCCGGGTGGCTGCATGTGGCGGACAACAAGCGCCTGCTTTCCTTCGCCCTCGCGGACGGGAAACCGGGCCCCGTGGTGGAGGTGCCCGGGGCGGAGCGCCTGAACGACGTGGCGGCCTGCGACGGCAAGGTCTATGTCTCCGATGTGGCCACCGGCAAGATCCACCGGATGGACACGAAGGCCGGGAACGCCCTGGACGTGGTCGCGGAGATTGAGGGGGTGAACGGCCTTTATGTCCATGACGGGGTCCTGTTCGTCGTGTCCTGGACCCTGCATGACCTGTACACCGTGCCGCTGGACGGGTCCGGCCCGCCAAAGCCCTTCCGCCTGTCGAACCGGTTCAAGAACCTCGACGGTCTCCATGTGCTGCCGGACGGCACTCTTCTTGTCTCGGACTTTACGGGCCACAAGGTCTTTGTGGTGTCGGCGAACCGCCGCCGGGCATGGCCCGTGGCGGAG
>JAKPUV010001146.1 GCA_029554925.1 Candidatus Hydrogenedentota bacterium
CTCCTGCGTCAGCGGGTTCCTGCCGTGGCGGCGGAGCAGCCGGTGGATGGCCAGGCCGAACACAAATCCCAGCACATAGGCCAGTCCGTAATAGGTGACGCCCCGGTCCCCCCAGAGATGCAGGAGAACGGGGTCCAGATCATGTATCCAATGCCCTGAAGACGACATCATTCCTCCGCTTGCCGTTTTGCCCCCCCCTTGCCCCGCCGGCGGGGCGCCTACGAGCCGCCGCCCGCCTCGTCCGCGCCCTTCGGCGGGTCCAGACGCCGGCCCGCCAGGTTTCCGAAGAAGTCCACGGACCACCGCTGAAAGTCGTCCAGCAGCGTGAAGAACACGGGAACGACGACCAGCGTGAGGATTGTCCCGATGGTCAGCCCGCCGATCAGGGCCTGTCCCAGGCCGGCAAAGGTGGAGGCGCCGCCCGTCTTGGCCATCGCCAGCGGGACCAGCCCGAGAATGGTGGTGAGCGCGGTCATCATGACGGGCCGGAACCGGTCGACGCCCGCCTGCACGATGGCCTCTGTCCTGTCGCCCCGCTCGCGGTAGAGGCGGTTGATGTGGTCCACGATGACGATGCCGTTGTTCACGATCACCCCGGCCATCAGGATGCAGCCGATCAGGACGATCTGGTCGAACTGGCTGTCCATGTAGAAGAGCATCCACACGGCGCCGAAGAGCGAGATGGGCACGGTGGTGAGGATCGAGAGGGGGAGCAGGTAGGACTCGAAGAGCGAGGCCATGACGATGTAGATCAGGATGACCGCCATGGCCAGGGTGGTCGAGAAGTTGAAGATGTTCGACTCCAGGTCCTCAAGCTCCTCGCCGAAGTCCACCGTGTACCCCGGCGGCAGCCCGAGATCCTCCACGGCGGACTCAAGTTTGGCGCGCACGGCGCTGAGGTTCTTGGTGTTCAGCTTGGCCGAGAGGGCGATGACGTTCTTGCCGTTGATCCGGCGGATGGAGGTGGGGCTGGCCTCCTTGCTGTAGTCCGTGAGCCGCTGCAGCGGGACCAGCTGGCCGGTCAGCCCGGGCACGGCGACGTTTTCCAGGTTGGCCTGGGACTTGCGGTCCTCCTCGCGGAACTGGGCCCACACGGAGACCTCGCGCCGCCCCTGCTTGAGGTACGGCATGCGCGTGCCGCGCAGGGCGGCGTCCACCGTCTGCGCCACGATCATGGGGCTCACCCCGGCCTGCTGCGCCAGATCCTTGTCTATGCGCACCTGCACCTCCTGGACCTCCGGCTCGACGTTGGTCTCGGGGTCCGAGATCTCCTCGATCGTCCCCAGAACGGCCTTGAGCTGCTCGGCGTACTGGGTCAGGATCTGGCCGTCCTCGCCGCGCAGGAACAGGCTCACCGTCTCGCCCTCCTCGGACTGGCCGGCGTCGGCCATGGAGAACCGCAGCTCCGCGCCCGGCACCTGCTTCGGGATCTTCTCCGAGAGGATCTGCATGACCTCCTCGGTGGTGAAGGGCGGGTTCTCGCCGATGGGGCCGTCGTCCTCGGTGTACAGGTACACCTCGATGAAGCCCTCGTCCGCCCCGTGCAGCTTGAGCACCTTCTTGATGGCCAGCGTCTCCCGGAGCGGGTCTATCTGCGCCTCGATCCGGCTCATCAGGTCCTTCGCCATGTCCAGGTTGTAGTTCTGCTCCATGCGCGCGTCAATGCGCACCTCGCGCGTGTCCAGCTTGGGCATGGGGCGCATGCCCACATGCTGCATGGGGAAGGCGTAGGTGACGTAGATGCCGGCCCCCAGCAGCAGGAGGCACAGCACGCGTTGCCGGAGCGCGGCGCGCACGACGCCCCCGTAGACGCCGATCACCCACTGGATGGGGTGCAGCCGCCCGATGCGGTGCATCATCCCGCCCACCGCCCCCGCGGGCGGGGCGTCGGACGCGTGGGTGCGCCAGTAGCGGGAGGAGACGGTCTGGAACACGTTCTGGTTCCGGGAGATGCGCAGGCGCGACATGACCAGGGGGACCACCGTCACCGCCATGAGCAGGCTGCCGGAAAGGGAGGCGATCAGGGGCCCCCCGAGCTGCTGCATGAAGACCGACATGCGCCCGGTCTCCATGAAGTACATGGGGATGAACACAACGATGGTGGTCAGGGTGCTGGCGAAGATGGCCATGCCCACCTCCGCGGCGCCGTCCACGGCCGCGTCGGCCATGGACGCACCGAGGTCGCGGTGGCGGATCGTGTTCTCCACCACCACGATCGCGTTGTCCACAAGCATGCCGACGGCGATGATCATGGAGACCATGGTGATGATGTTCAGCGACATCCCGGTGAAGAACATGAAGACCACGGCGATGAGCAGCGAGGAGGGGATCGCGAAGGCCACCACCAGCGTGGGGATGACCCGGTGCAGGAAGAAGAAGAGCACCCCGATGGCCATCAGGGACCCGTAGAAGCCCTGAAGGAAGAGGTTCTTCAGCGCCCGGTTGATCAGGTCGGACTGGTCGAAGAAGATGAGGGAGGTCGCCCCGTCGAAGGCGGGCTCCTGCAGGATGCTGTCCAGCTCGGCCCGGACCCGCTCGCAGGTGGAAACCGTGTTCGCCTCGGAGTCCTTGATCACCAGGATGGCCAGTCCGTCCGCCCCGTCCAGGGAGACCTGCTGCTTCTCCTCGCGGGACCGGTAGTTGACCTCCGCCACGTCCTTGAGGCGCATCCCCCCGGGGCCCACCACGATGGCCCCGATGTCCTCGATGCGGCGGTACTCGCCGATGACCCGGGCGTAGTGCTTCCGGGTGCCCTCCGGAAGCTCCCCCACCGACAGGTTGAAGCTGCTCTCCCTGACCGCCTGGAGTACCTGCGGGAGGTTGAGGTTCAGGGAGCGCAGCGTGTCCTGGTTGAACTCGATGAGAACCTCCCGCGGCTGGACCGGGGAGAGAATCTCCACCTGGGCGACGCCCTCCACGCGGCTGAGCCGCGGCTCCACCACGGTCCGCGCGAGGTGGTCAAACTTCTCCTTGTCCCCCTCCCTGAACATGCCAAAAGCCATGATCGGGATGGATCCGGAGCTGAACCGCTGGATCAGCATCTTGTCGGCCTCGGCGGGCAGGACCAGCTTCAGCCGTTCCAGGCGGTCGCGGACATCCGCCGTGGCGATGGACATGTCCGTGTCCAGGCTGAACAGCAGCCCGACCTCGCACCCGGCGCTGGTGGAGGTGGTCCGGATCCGGCGGACGCCGGGGATGGTGCGCAGCTCCCCCTCCACGGGGACGGCGATCTGCTGCTCCACCTGGGCGGGCGACGCCCCCGGATAGGCGATGAAGACGCCGATGAAGGGCCGGTCCACGCGGGGCAGGAAGTTCAGGGGCATCCGGTTCCACGCGATCACCCCCAGGGCCACGGTGCTCAGGCTCAGCATCAGCACCGTGATCGGGTGGCGCAGCGAGAATTTCGGCAGCGAGAATCTCATTTGCGGTCTCTGCCGCCAAACAGCTCGTACAGCATCGGAATGATGAAGAGGGTGAGCAGGGTCGAGGAGGAGAGCCCCGCCATCACGGTGATGGCCATGGGCCTCCGGATCTCGGCGCCCTCGCCCGTGGCCGTGAGCATGGGCAGCAGGCCCAGCACGGTGGTCAGGGTTGTCATCAGGATGGGGCGCATGCGGACGGAGCCCGCCTGCACCAGGGCGTCCCGCTTCGAGTACCCGCGCCCGCGGAGCTGGTTGACATAGTCCACCAGCACGATCGCGTTGTTGACCACGATGCCCGCCAGCACGATGCCCCCCAGAAAGACCATGACGCTCAGGCTGGTGCCCGTGTAGTGGAGGGCGTAGACCACGCCGATGAAGGCCAGCGGGATGCTGAACATCACCAGCGCCGGGTGCACAATGGACTCGAACTGGCACGCCATCACCACGTAGACCAGGAACATGGCGAGAAGCAGGGCGAACTGGAGGCTGGAGTACGCGGTGTCCAGCTCGCGGTTCTGCCCGCCCTGGAAGAAGTAGAAGTCCTCCGGCCGGTCCACGGTCTTCAGCGCGTTGTCAATGTCCCGCGCGACCGCACCGAGGTCGCGCCCCTCCACGTTGGCGTAGATGAGGGCCACCTGCCGCTGGTCCACCCGCCGGACCTCGCTCGGCCCCTCCTGGATCGTGATGCCGGCGATGTCGGAAAGGGGGATCGGCACCGGGCCGTCCGTCACGGACAGCCGGCGCAGGTCGTCCACGTTCCCCAGCAGGGCCCGGTCCGTGCGCACCCGGATGTCCACCTTCTCGCCCAGCCGGCTGAAGCGCGTGGCCACGTCCCCCTGCACCTCCGTGCGCAGCCGCTGGGCGACCTGCCCGGGGGTGATCCCGCGCGCCGCGAGCAGCTCGCGGTCCAGGGCGATGATCACCTCCGGGTACCCCGCCTTCATGCTCAGTTCGGTGTCTTTCACCCCGGGCACTTTCGAGACGGCCTCGACGGCCCGGCCGCCGACCTCGCGCAGCTCCTTCAGGTCGTCCCCGACCAGCTGCACCTCGATGGCCGTGTTGAAGCTGAAAAGGCTCGGAAGGGTGAAGGTGACCTGCTCCTCGACCCCCGCCGCCATGACCCGGCCGCGGAGCTCCTCCACAATCCGGTCCTGAAGCGCCGCCGTCTCCTCCGGGTTCCTGAGCAGCACGTTGAAGACCGCGATGTTCTCCCCCCGGTTGGACTCGGTGCTGGATTTCTCCCGGCCGATCTCCACCGTCACGGTCTCGACCTCCGGGGCCGAGCGCAGTATCTCCTCGTACACCCGGGCGCGCTGGTTCATGTCCTCCAGGCGCGTGCCCGCGCGCGCCTCCACCCGCACGCCGAACTCGCCCTGCTTCATGGGGGGGATCAGCTCGCTGCCCAGCCGGCTGGCGACCGTGCCCGCGTGGATGGCAATCCCGAGCGTGAGCAGGAGGATGACGGCGCTGAACTGGAGCATGTGGCGGATCGTCACCCGGTACAGGGCGAGCATGCCCCGGAACCCCCACTCCCACAGGGTGAGAAAGGGCCAGAGCGCCGTCATGACGACAAGCCGGACCGCCGCCATCACCACCAGCAGCGCCAGGGCCGACACGTGCAGCGCGGAGGAGAAGACCACGTAGGAGAGGGCCAGCGCGAACTGGCAGGCGAAGAGCAGCAGCGACAGGGGCAGAAGCAGCAGCCCGGCGGCGCACACCAGCCAGGACGCCGCGAAATGCCCGAAGCCCCTCCAGGCGAGAAGGGCGGTGAACGGCGCGGCAACGCGGCGCAGGGAAACGCCGGCGGTGTCCCGCCAGATGGCCGCGACGCCGCGGCCCGCGTCCAGGAGCCCCAGGGGAATCACCGCCGCCAGCGCCGCCGGACGGGACCAGCCGCGCCGGTCGCGGGCTTCGCGCCACGCGCGGACGGTCCACACCACCTGCCGGGTCGCCTCGAGGTTCATGCGGCGACGCGAGGCGAGCAGGGGGACCAGGTACAGGGCCGTGAGCAGGGAGGCCAGCAGGGAATAGGTGACCGTGAGCGCGAGGTCGCGGAAAAGCTGCCCCGCGATGCCCTCGACAAAGGTGATCGGCAGGAAGACGCACACGGTGGTCATGGTGGACGAGAACACGGCTCCCGCCACCTCGCGGGTGCCCCGCTCGGAGGCGTCCAGTATGCCGTCGCCCTCCTCGCGGCACCGGAAGATGCTCTCCAGCACGACGATGGAGTTGTCCACCAGCATGCCCACGCCCAGGGCCAGGCCGCCCAGCGACATGATGTTGAGGGAGACGTCCTGGATGAACATCGGGACGAACGTCGCCACCACCGAGATGGGGATGGCGATCCCGATGATCAGGGTGGACTTCATCTCGCGCAGGAAAAGGAACAGGATGGCGAGGGCGAGCAGGCCGCCGGTCCAGGTCGCCCCCTGCACCTCCTCAATGGAGGCCACAATGAAGCGCGACTGGTCGCTCATGACGGAAAGGCGCACCTCGCCCGGCAGGCGCGCCAGCAGGTTCCGTTTCCCCTTCATGGACTCCGTCAGGCGCTCCGCGTCGTTGCTCCCGACCAGGGACTCGCGCGCCTGCCGCTGCACCCGGTCCATCGCCTCCCGGACCGCCTGCACCGAGCGCTCGCTGAGGCTGAGCTTCCGGGGGATGTTGAACAGGTCCTTCACCCGGTTGCACACGCGCACCGTGTTCGCGTCGCCCTCCTTGAATATCTCGACGGCGACCGCCTCGCGGCCGTTGACATGCACGATGGTCTCGCGGTCCTTCGCGCCCATGAACACCTGCGCGAGGTCCGAAAGGCGGAACTGGCCGCCCGGCGTGGGCACCAGGCTCGCGGCGATGTCCTCAACGGACTCGAACTCGTTGTTCGTCCGGACCATGTACTCCGTCTTCCCCTCGCGGAGCTGGCCCCCGGAGAGATTGATGTTCTGCTGGGCGAGGCTCGTGACCACGGTGTCCAGCGACACGCCGAGCCCCTTGATCTTCTCGGCGTCCACCAGAACCTGGATCTCCTCCTTCTGCCCGCCCTTGATCGCCGCCTGGGCGATGCCGGACTCCGCCTCCAGATCCGCCTTGAGGTGGCGCTCCGCGGCGTCGCGGATGCCCGTCAGGGTCCGAGCCTCCTCCTGCGCGTCCGAAAAGGTGCGGTCCGGAACGATGGCGAAGCGCATGACCGGGTCGCGCGAGGGGTCGTAGCGGAGGATGACGGGCTTCTTCGACACCTCCTTCGGCGGCTCGAACACGTCCAGCCGGTCCCGCACGTCCGTCTGGGCGATGGTCATGTCGGTGCCCCAGGAGAACTCCAGGAGAATCTCCGAAAGGCCCGGCTTGGAGATGCTGCTGATCTCGACCAGCCCGCCCACGATGCTGAGCATCTCCTCCAGCGGCCGCGTGACGAGCTTCTCCACGTCCTCCGGCGCCGCCCCCTCGTACTCCGTCCGGACCGTGAGGCTCGGGTAGGAGATGTTCGGCATCAGGTTGATCGGGAGCTGCTGGTAGGAGCGCAGCCCGAACACGGCGATGGTGAGGAAGATCATCACCATGGTCACCGGGCGGCGGATGGCGATGCGGTAGTTGTTGCTGGGGGTCTCTTCGGGGTGGGTCATTGCCGCCTTCCGCCGCTGTCAACCCGCCGGGGCGGGTGACCGGTCTGTCTTGCACGCCGTGCCCGCCGGGGCGCGGGACTAGTTCTGACTCTCCTTGAGGGCCTTCTCCTCCTCCGCCTTCTTCCGCGCCGCCTCCAGCGCGTCGCCCACCTCCATGTCCTTCCGCGACTCAATCTCCCGGGCCGCGGTGGTGACCGAGATCTGCGCGTCCGGCTTCAGCGCGTGCTGCCCCATCACCACCACCAGGGAGTCGTCGGACACGCCGGAAAGGATCTGCACCACCTCGCTGTCCTCCAGCCCCTTCTCCACCTCCACCCGGCGCGCCACATGGGCGGGCTCCGCGCCCGCCTCCGCCGCCGCGGGCTCGGCGACCATGAGGAAACTGCGGGCGTTCTCCTCCACAATCGCGTCCTTGGGGACGACCAGCGCGTCCTTGATGGTCTGCATCACCAGCCGCACGCGGGCGAAGGCGGAGTCGCGCAGGCGCGCGCGGTCGGCGTCCCCGAACTCCAGCACCACCTTGACCGTGCCGCTCAGGGGGTCCATGCTGGGGTTGATGCGCCGGATGGAGGCCTTCAGCTCCTCGCCCTCCAGAGAATCCACCCGGACGAGGGCCTCCTGGCCGACGGCCAGCTTGGCCAGCTCCTTCTCCGGCACGCTGATCGGCAGGGCGTACGAGTCGGGGTTCATGATGGTGAACGCCGGCATTCCCGGCGAGACCAGCATCCCCTCCTGGAGCGAGCGCCGCGTGATGATGCCGCCGATGGGCGCCCTCACCGTCTGATGCGCCAGGCGCGCCTCGTTCATCTCCAGCGCCGCCTGCGCCTGCTCGTAGGCGAAGCGGGCGTTGTCGCGCTCCACCGGGGCGCCGATCCCCTCGGCGAGGCTCTTCTCCGCGATCTCGAAGGTCGTCTTGTGCTGGCGCAGCGTCACCCGCGCCTGGCGCACCTGCGCGTCCAGCTCCGTCTTGTCCAGCTCCGCCAGAATCGCGTCCGCCGCCACCCGGTCCCCCTCCTCAAAGAAGACCCGGTCACAGATGCCCGCGCCCTTCGCAAGCACCTCCACGCGCCGCTCTGCCTGGACCCGGGTGGTCGTCTCGAAATAGGAGGACACGTCCTTGCGGAAGGGCTTTTGGACCTCCACGGGGACCAGTATCCGCTCCGTCTGCGCGGCGGCCGCCGGCGCATCCGGCGCCTTGCCCTCCACCGGCTTGGAACACCCCGCCCCCACCAGGCCAACGGCGGCCAAGACGGCCAATGCCAGTCTCTTGTGCATGCGCATGATACCCTGTCCATTCCTTGGGTCGCGCGATGACCGGATGCCCGGAAACAGTAGGTCCTGGGGCGCTTTCAAGCGCAACTAGCCAACCCCGGTCATCGCCTTATGACACAACGCCTTCGTTTTGACCGTCCGGCGTCCCTGCTAAGTTTCGCGCGGACGAAAAAAATCTGTAATTTGTCCATTATACACAGTTTCAGCCGTTCCGTCACAGGTGGAGCCCCGTTATTCAGCCCACCTCCGTCGTTCCTGCCAATAGCCGATGGTCTGCATGACCACAGACAGAACGATGAGCGCCAGGACGGCCGGTGCCCGCACCAGTCCCGCGCTGGCCAGACTGTTTCGAAACGTCCACACCCGCAGCCGCAAGTAACCTCGCACCGAAGGAACACGCCTGCGGATGTGGAAATTGCCGCGTCCCCGGGTGAGTTGCCACCGGAGAAAGCTGGCAAGGTCCGGCTTTTCCACATGGAAAACGCGCTGGGCCTTTTCATACCAAATCGCGCCGCCGCTGTCAAGAATGCGCCGCGCCAGCACGGTGTCCTCCCCGCCGGCCACGGGAAAGGAGGCGTCGAACCCGCCCGTCTCCAGGAAATAGGCCCTCCGAACCGCCACATTGCAGCTGCTGAAACTCTGGGCGAACCCCTCGGCATTTACCCGCCACACCCGGTCAAAGCCAAGGCTGCCGCCTCCCGGAAAGCCCAGCAGCGCCACCAGGCCGCCGAAAGGCGTCCTGACGTCCGTGAGGGTGTTCCCCACCGACACGGGGGCGCGCTCCAGCCCCCCCAGCGCGCTGGCCAGCGTCTCTTCCTCCAGCCGGCAATCGGTGTCCGTGAAAAAAAGGGCGTCCGCCGCCGCCTCCGCGGCCCCCGCGTTTCGGCACGCGGCCGGCCCGCGCTGTCTGTCCCCGCGCACCAGACGAAACCGCGCATCCGGAAAGACATAGTCCGGATCCGGCGACCCGTCGTCCACCACGACCACCTCAAAGTCCCGCAGGGACTGGGCGGCCAGCGAGGAGAAGAGCTGCTCAAGCAGTTCTTTTCGGGGCCTGAAAGACGGCACTACGACAGAAATCCGGGGCATCAACCATCACCTCCGGTGAAGGAGTATACTGCATTGCCGGGACGGCGCGCCGCCGCAAACGCTTTCCCGCGGCGCGGCGTCGGTCGGCGGGGGTTTTGCCCCGGTTTGACTGGACACGCTCCGTTTTTCTATCCTATTCACGGTTTGCCGCGCCCGTCCAGACCGCGCCGCCGCGCCGCGGCGGGGGTTCGGACGGTCAGCCACACCCGAAGGAGACTTCCGATCATGAAGCGGACACTGCTTTCCCTTGCCCTTTGCTGCGCGTTTCTGGCCGGCTGCGAGACGATGCCCTGGCAGAGCAACGACGACCTTCCCCCGGTGGAGCTGCTCGAGGAGTCGCAGCCCGCGCCGGTGGAGCCTGCGGTTTCCGAGGCCGCCCCGGCGGCGCCCGCCGAGTCGGGGCCGTCGCTCACCATGTCGCCCAACCAGCGGTTCAAGGATGTGCCCCTTCCCGAGAAGGCCAAGGAGGATCTGGACCGCTCGTACATCTACGAGTCCCCGACCCTGCAGATCGGGCGCATGGTCTACACCATCCGCGCCGACCAGAACGCGATCGCCCAGTTCTACATCAGCCAGTGCCCGGCCAGCGGCTGGAGTCTGGAAAGCGTCCAGCAGGCGAACGGAAACGCCAACCTGCTCTTCAAGCAGCCCGGCAAACGGCTGGAGGTCATGGTTCAGCCCCTCGGCATGGGGCGGGGCCAGCGGCTGATTCTCCACATGGTCCCCGACGGCGGCGTTTGAGATGAGGCGTCTTCTGCTTTCCATGGCTGCGGTTGCCTGCCTGCTCGGCACGCAGTCCTGCCAGACTGCCGGTCTTCCGGTCAACGTGCCCTTTTTTTTCGGCGGACAGGTTTCCGAGGAGGAGAAGGTGGCGCAGGTGCTGGAAGATGTGCGCAACGGAATGGAAAGCCAGCGGGTGTACCAGGTGCTGGCGCATGTGGCGCCGAATTACCGCGACAGCGAGGGCCGCGACTACGCGGCCATCCGGGAGTATCTGACGACGGTCATGAACAATTACCGGGAGTTCCGGATCGTCCGCACCCCCCCGAAGATACGGGTTCAGGGGAGCCAGGCGCGGGCCGTTGAATCCTTCGGAACGACCGCCGAACCCGTCAACGCAAACCAATATCCGCCGATCAACCTTCAGGGACAGATGGCGGTGTTGCTGGAGAAACAAGAGGGCGCCTGGAGAATTGTGGAGTGGGGGCCGCTCAGCTGACGCGGCCCGCAGGCGCCAGACCGATGAAAAACGAGCCGGATTCTCCGCAGACATGGGGGGGGTCCCCCCCGGGCGGACAGCCGGATTATCACCGCACAGGAGTGTTGAAGCAGTCATGGCCAGACCCCGAAAGACACAGACCAACGAGCACGAGGAACTGATCCACACCCCGAAATCGGAATGGGACAAGTTCCTGGCCCATGTCATGGAAAACCCCTGGATGTACGCCGGGGGCGTCCTATTTGTGGTGCTGTGCGTCATCGCCGGACTCGCCGTCAACGCCGCGTCGGGGGCGGCGGCCGAAAAGACGGCCTCCGCATACGCCGCCGCCCTTACCGAGGAGGACCCCGCAAAGCGGCTGGAATTGCTCGAGGGCTTCGCGTCCGACGGCGGCCGCTGGACGGCGGAGGCGGTCTACCTTGCCGCGGAAACCGCGGTGGAGGCCGACCAGCTGGACAAGGCCCGGGAACTCTTTGAGCGCGTCGGCAAGGATTTTGGGAAATCCCCCTACGCGGGCCGGGCGCTGGACGGGCTGGCCTTCCTCGCCGAAGGCGCGGGCGACTACCAGAAGGCCCTTGAGCTCTACCAGCGGGTCGCCAACGAGCACCCCGAGGATTTCCTCGCCCGCCGCAAGCCCTACGACATCGGCCGCATGCAGGAAAAGCTCGGCCAGTTGAAGGAGGCGGCCGACTCCTACGACCAGCAGGGCAAGATGTTCCCCGACTCCATCGTCGCCGGCAAGGCGTCCCAGGCGCTGGATGCGCTCAAGGCCGCCCACCCCGACGTGTTCCCCCCGGAGCCCGCCGTGGAAGCCGCTGCTCCGGCGGAAACCCCCGCTCCGGCTGATGCCCCCGCCGTGGCGCCAGCCGCGGAGGCGCCGGCTGCGGAGGCGCCCGCCGCTCCCGTCCCCGCTGCGGAGGCCCCCGCCGCCCAGTAGCCGCAGAGGCCCGCGCTGGCGTATACTTGACCCGGCAAGCGGGCCGGACGGTCGCGTCGCGCTTCGGCGCGCCGAGGAAAGTCCGGGCTCCGCAGGGCAGGGTGCTTCGTAACGCGAAGGCGGAGCAATCCGACGGAAAGTGGCACAGAAAACATACGGCCTGCGGGGTTTCCCCGCCGGTAAAGGTGAAAAGGTGCGGTAAGAGCGCACCAGCGTCATGGTGACATGGCGGCTAGCCAAACCCCACCCGGAGCAAGTCCAAATAGGGGACCCATGGTGTGGCCCGCACCGGTCCCGGGTTGGATGCTGGAGGTCCGCGGCGACGCGGATCCTAGAGGAATGACCGTCACGGAGGGCCCCGCGTCCTCCGGACAGAACCCGGCTTACAGGCCCGCTTGCCCTTTTTGCCCCGTGCGGGGGGAGGAAAATTGACATAATTCCGCGCGTTTGGTAAACTTCCGCCCCGTTGTGTCCACAGGAAGGCTGACCCAAGTGACCGCAAAGTTGCATATCCCGGTGCTGTCCATCGGGGACGACGGGTTGAACCTTGACGTCCGCCTCCCGGTGGCGGAGGTTCAGCCCCCCGATACCGACTCCGTCCCCCTGGACGAAGTCCGGGTCACCGGGTGTCTGACCGATCTGGGCGGCGGGGAGTACCTTTTTCGGGGCCGTGTGCGCGGAGAGTACGCGCAGCCCTGCGACCGCTGCCTCGAGGAGGCCCGCGCCGCGCTGAACAGCGAGGTGGCCTGGGTGTACGTGGAGGGCCGAAGCGGGGAGGCGGTCTCCGAGTTGGAGAGTGACGACGGGGACGGCGGCGGCGCGGAGCGAGAGAAGCTTATGATTACGGGCCGGGAGATTGATCTTTCCCCGCAGGTGTGGGAGGAGATCGTGCTTTCGGCGCCGTTAAAACTAGTCTGCAAGGAGTCGTGTCTCGGGCTTTGCCCCCGCTGCGGGGCAAACCTCAACGGCGGTCCCTGCGGGTGTCCCCCGGCCGAACCCGGCGGGGCGCCGCAGAACACGCCGTTGAGCGTGCTGGCCTCCCTGTTTCCCGATCTTGCCGACGACAAAAATCGCAAGGAGTAACCAAGATGCCCGTACCAAAAAGACGCACCGGACAGGCCAAGAAGCGCATGCGGCGCTCGCACCACGCCCTGACCGCCCCGAACGTGATCGAAAACCCGGATTCCGGGGCGCCCGTCCTGCCCCACCGGGTCTGCCTCAAGACCGGGTTCTACAAGGGCCGCGTCGTCATAAAGCCCAAGAACGCCTGACCTTCCCCGTGAGGGACATGCCATGAGAATCGCGCTCGATGCGATGGGCTCGGACAACGCGCCCGATGTCGAGGTCGAAGGCGCCGTCCAGGCAAGCCTGCGCGACGACGTGCATGTCGTGCTGGTGGGCGACGAGGCACTCCTCACCGAGCGTCTGAAGGCTTACCCCAGGCGCGGGCAGATTTCCGTGCACCACGCCTCCGAGGCGATCGGCATGCACGAGTCGCCCGTGTCCGCCGTCCGCAACAAGCGGGACAGTTCCCTCATGTCCGCCATGCGCCTCGCCAAGGAGGGGGAGGTGGCCGCCGTGGTCAGCGCGGGCAACACGGGCGCCGTCATGGTCGGCGCGCGCACGGTCCTCGGCCCCATCAAGGGTGTGGCCCGTTCCGCCATCAGCCAGACGCTCCCCACCGCGGGGGGCAAGGTCGTCATGCTCGATCTCGGCGCGAACGTGGACTGCACCACGCGCCAGCTGTGCGAGTTCGCGGAGATGGGCGTGGCCTATTCCCGCTACGCCCTCGGCACCGAGCACCCGCGCGTGGGCCTGCTCAACATCGGCGAGGAGGGCCAGAAGGGCGGCGCCGTCATGCGGGAGGTCCACCGGAACCTCAGCGACGCGAAGCACCTCAACTTCGTCGGCAATGTCGAGCCCCGGGCCCTGTACGAGGGCCGGGCCGACGTGGTCGTCTGCGACGGATTCATCGGCAACCTCTTCCTGAAGACCAGCGAGGCGGCCGCCATGTTCATGGGGAAAATGCTGCGGGAGCAGTTCGAGCGGTCCAGCATGAGCAAGCTGGGCGCCATGCTCGCCCACAAGGCCCTGCGCGAGCTCAAGGCGCGGGTCGACCCCAACGAGCACCCCGGCGCCCCCCTGCTCGGCATCAACGGCGTCGTCATCATCCTCCACGGCGCGTCCACCGCCCGCGGGGTGGAAAACGCCCTCATCGGCGCCAAGGTGGCCGTGGACAACCAGCTCAACAGCCGCATCCGCGAGAACATCCAGCGCCTGCGCCAGCACGAAATCGAGATGCTGATGCGGGAGAACGAGGAGGCGGGCGGCGAAACGTCCTGACCCTCTGCGGAGGAGACCGCCATGAGCCGTTTCGCGGGAAAGAGGGTGCTGGTGACGGGGGGAACGCGCGGCATCGGCCGCGCCTGCGTGGAGGGGTTCCTCGCCGAAGGCGCGCGCGTGGCCTTTTGCGGAAAGAACCCGGACGCCATCCGCGACGCCGCGGAGAGTCTGGGCGCATCCGCGAAGGGGTGGGTCTGCAACGTGGCCGACCCGGAAGAAGTCGGCCGAATGACCGGGGAGGCGGCGGACTGGCTCGGGGGGCTGGATGCGCTGGTGTGCAACGCCGGCGTTTCGGGGGACGGGCTGCTGCCCCGCATGAAGGACGCCCACTGGGACGCCGTCCTGCGCACCAACCTCGACGGGGTGTTCTTCTGCTGCCGCGCGGCCTCCGAAATCATGATCCGTCAGCGCTCCGGGCGCATTGTCACCGTCAGCTCCGTCCTCGGGCTGCACGGCCAGGGGGGCATGTCAAGCTACTGCGCCTCCAAGGGCGGGATCATCGCGTTCACCAAGTCCATCGCCCAGGAACTGGCCCGGCGCAACATCACCGCCAACGTGGTCGCGCCGGGGTTCACGCGGACCGACATGACCGCCCCCATGCCCGAGGAGAACACGCGCCTCCTCGAGGGGCGGATCCCCCTCGGGCGGGCGGCCCTTCCGGAGGAGATCGCCAGGGCGGTCCTCTTCCTCGCCTCGGACGACGCGTCGTACATCACCGGCGCGGTGCTGTGCGTGGACGGGGGCCTGGCCATGTAGCCGCGGGCGCGGCGTGCGTCACCCTTCCAGCGCCGCCGCGATCCGGTCCACCGCCGTCTGAAGCACCGCAATCCGGGCGTGCCGCTTGTCGTTCCCCGCAACGATGGTCCAGGGCGCCTGGGCGCTTGAGGTCTGCTCGATCATCGCGGACACCGCCGCCTCATACGCGTCCCACTTCTCGCGGTTGCGCCAGTCCTCCTCCGTGATCTTCCACCGCTTCTCCGGGGTGGCCTCGCGCGCCTCAAACCGGCGCAGCTGCTCGTCCCGGCTGATGTGCATCCAGTACTTCAGCACCACCATGCCGTGCTCCACCAGCTCGGCCTCGAACTCGTTAATCTCCCGGTACGCCCGCTGCCATTCCTCCGGGCGCGCATAGCCCTCCACCCGCTCCACCAGCACCCGGCCGTACCAGGTGCGGTCGAACACCGTGAAATGCCCCGCCTTCGGCAGGCTCCGCCAGAAGCGCCAGAGGTGGTGGTGCGTCTTCTCCACCCCGTCCGGCGCGGCCACCGGTATCACCTCGTATCCCCGGGGGTCCAGCTCGCGCGTGAGGCGCTTGATCGCGCCGCCCTTGCCCGCCGCATCCCACCCCTCGAACGCCAGCACCACCGGGCGGCGCCGCAGGTAGCACAGGTGCTGCAGCCGCCGCAGTTCCTGCTGGAGCTTGGGGAGCCGCTTTGCGTAGGTCTCCCGCTCCAGGCCCTGGTCCAGGTCAACGCGGTCCAGCGGCCCGGTGCGGCGCGGTGTCGGCGCGGGCGCCGGGGAAACGGCCGGCGCGGGGCTTTCCAGGGCGCCCTCCAAGGCGGCCGCCAGCGTTTCGGCGACCCGCACGTTCCGGAGCCGCTCGTCCGTCGCGGGAACCATGGTCCAGGGAGCATGGGGGGTGGAGGTCTCGCGGAGCATGTCCTCCGCCAGCGCCAGATAGGCGTCGTACTGCTTGTGGCGCGCCTTCTCCGCGGCGCCCACCTTCCAGGCGAAGGCCGGATCCTTCTTCAGCGCCTTGAACCGGCGCGCCTGCTCCTCGCGGCTGATGTGCAGGAAAAACTTCACGATCACCGCCCCGTCGTCCGCCAGCTGGCGCTCAAACACGCGGATGCGCTCATACGCCGCGCGCACGGCCTCCGGGGATGCGCCGTTCTCCATCGGCTCGTTCCAGACCCGGCGGTACCAGCTGTGGTTGTACACCGCCAGGGCCCCGCGCGCGGGCAGGAGGTTCCAGAACCGCCACATGGGCGGGAACATGCCCTCCAGCGGCGTGGCGGGCCCCACATGGTGCACCTTGAACCCCCGCGGGTCTAGCGGCTGAAGCAGCCGGCCCAAAGTGGAGCCCTTGCCCGCCGCGTCCCATCCCTCCACGATCACCAGCGCGGGAATGCCCGCCTCCCGCAGCCTGCGCTGCGCCAAGCCGAGCCGCAGGTCCAGCGCCTCCATCGCGGCCCGGAACTCCTCCTTGTCCAGCGAGGCCGAAAGGTTCACCGTTTCGAGCATGGGGCTTGCCCTTCCTCCCGCGCAGCGGGTATGCTAGCGGCCGGATTTCGGCGCCGCCGCCGTTCCAAAGGATCATAGCAGAAACTCCGGCGGACCGGGGGGGCGGCCGGATTCCGGACCGCCGCCCGCCGCAGGAAGGAACACACATCATGAAAGTTGGCATTATCGGGTTCGCCCGGTCGGGAAAAACCACCGTCTTCAACGCCCTCACCGGCGCGAAGGCCGCCGTGGGCGCGTATGGAAGCCGCGAGGCCAACGTCGCCGTCATCAAGGTGCCCGACGCCCGCGTGGACGCCCTGTCCGACATTTTCAAGCCGAAGAAACGCACCTACGCGGAGATCGAGTTCCTGGACATCGCCCCCAACGAGGCGGCGGGGGAGGAGAAGGCGCTGGACGCCAACGCCCTGACGGTGCTCAAGAACGTGGATGCCCTGGTCCATGTGGTCCGCGCCTTCGCAAACCAGGCCGTCAGCCACCCCATGAACTCCGTGGACGCCGCGCGGGACACGCGGGCCATGGAGGAGGAGCTTGCGCTCACGGACCTCATCATCGTCGAGCGCAGGGTGGAGCGGCTGGAGAAGGAGGGGCGCCGGGACAGGGAGCACAGCCTCATGGTGCGCTGCCAGGGGCATCTGGAGGAGGGGCGCCCCCTCCGCACGCTGGAACTGGATCCGCAGGAGGACGCCCTGCTCCGCAGTTTCACCTTCCTCTCGCGCAAGCCCATGATGCTCCTCGGCAATTACGGTGAGGACGGCATCGGCGCGGAGAACCCCAGCGGCCTCGGGGCGGTCGCCGCGGAACTCGGATTGGTGCTGATCGAGCTGTGCGGCGCCATGGAGATGGAGGTCTCCCAGCTTGCCGAGGAGGACCGGGCGCCGTTCCGGGAGGAGTTGGGGCTCGGGGAGGAGTCCCGCACGCGGTTCATACAGACCGCCTATGACCTGCTCGGTTTGATGAGCTTTCTCACGGCGGGCGAGCCGGAGGTTCGCGCCTGGACCATCCGCAAGGGAACCCATGCCGTGGACGCCGCGGGGGTGATCCATTCCGACATCCAGCGCGGATTCATTCGGGCGGAAACGGTTGCCTACGAAGACTTTATGGCTTCAGGAACCATGGCAAAGGCCAAGGAAAAGGGAAAAGTGCGGCTGGAGGGGAAAGACTACGTGGTGCAGGACGGCGACATCCTGCATTTTCGGTTCAACGTCTGAAAATACTCGGCCGACGGCGCGCCGAAGCCCACCGCCGGCCTGCCACCTTGTTACCCGTGGGCGCATTGCGCGCGCCCACACGCACTAGCGCAAGTCCTGTTTCCTGCTCACCCGAGACGCATGAGTACCAGAGCAACCGTACCTGCGCTCCCTAGCAATAACGACTTGCGCCTTGATTTCTCGCATTTTTCATGCCAAGCCCGAGAACAAGCTGTTGACATTTTTTATTATCGTTGTTTAGCTGTAAACGGCGGTATTTGGTTGTCGTCGGACAACCTTTCATGAGCGTGAGCAACAATTATTGTCAATAGGTTGGACCACGCGCGGTGCCAAACGGCGTTGGCGTGGCAGTGGATCAGGCGAAACCTCTCTTCTCCCGCCCTTCCCTGGCTGAAGAGGGTAGGGCCCCGGCGCACGAAGCGTGCTTCAGTCCTTGAGGCGTTTCTCCAGACGGGGGTGGTCCGGAGCCCCGGCCGCAAGGGCCGACTCGTAGTGGG
>JAKPUV010001162.1 GCA_029554925.1 Candidatus Hydrogenedentota bacterium
GATCCACCCCGGCAAGCCGCTGCGGCCAGAGCGCGCGCTGGGCGCCCACCTCCGCGCTCAGCTGCTCGGACGCTCGTAGCGCTTTTTTTTTCTGGTGAACCCCAGCCGCCGAAGGGTGTGGTGGACGCACACCAGCGACACCGGAAGGCCGCTGCGGTCCCGCAGTTCCGAAAGGGTCGCATCCGGATGCGCCAGCACGTCCCGCTCCAGGAGCCGCTCCGCCTTGGCCGAGAAGGCCGGCCTGCGCCCCGCGTTGTGCGGACGCGGGACAACCGTCCCCGCGTCCCGGAACCGTTCCAGAATGTTCTGGACCGTCCCCTTCGGAATCCGGAACCGCTCCGCAATCTGCCCCATGCTCTGGCCGTCCTCATAGCGCGCGGCCACAACGCGCTTGCGAAGGTCTGTCGATGTCGCTCTCATGCCCACAGTATATCACCGTAGGTATGATAAAGTAAAGCGCTCTACTACTCCAGCCACGAGGACAAGACCAGCATCTATCTGGCAAAGGTGCGGCTGAAGAAGTAGGCCGGCACGCTCTTCTTTCCCGCCCCCCGCGATAAAGGAACCGCCCGCCGGAGCCTGCGCTCCGGCGGGCGGCCGCATGTGTGGAAGGATCAGACGCCCGTGCGGCGTCCCCGCGCGGCGAGCAGCGCCAGCGCCAGCCCGCCCAGGAAGATGTCGCCCAGACGCGTCTTCAGGCCGTCCACCGTCAGGTCCGACTTGGCGCAGCCGCAGCCGCACCCGCCGTCGTCCGCGATGCCGAGTTCCGTCGTGTCAAGCACCCCGTCGCCGTTGGCGTCGAGGAGGTTGAACACCGCCTGCGTCAGGCCGGGCGCCGCCGCCTGCGCCTCGTCGAACGTGAGGCCGCCGCTGCCGTCGGTGTCGGCCTGGTTAAAGGCGTCCCGCAGGGCGGCGCGCGCCGCCTCCCCGACGGCGGGGTCCACCCCCTTGGACACCGTGAGGCTGACCGCCGCGCCGGGCGCGGCCTGCGCCCCCGCGGGGGGATTCTGGCCGACCACGGTGCCCGCCGGGACCGTGTCGCTATAGACCTCCGTCACATCGCCCACGGTGAGTCCCGCGCCGGTGAGGGCGGCCTCGGCGTCGGCCCGGGTCTGACCGACCACGCCGGGCACCTCCACGGTGTTGTTGCAGGGTCCGCTGGAGACCACGAGGGCGACTGCGGAGCCCGCGGCGGCCTGGGTGCCGCCGCCCGGATT
>JAKPUV010001212.1 GCA_029554925.1 Candidatus Hydrogenedentota bacterium
AGGTTGTGTGCGCCCATGCCGCCCACGCCGATCCCCGCGATGTTGAGCTTGTCGCTCGGGGCGGTGAACCCCGCCCCGCCCAGCACGTGCCGGGGGACAATGGTGAAGGCGGACGCGGCGGCCAGGCCCGCGCCGGTGCCCAGGAAGGAGCGGCGGTCCAGTTTTTCCATGATGCGAGTTCCCGTGGTCGGTGGTTTCGGCACGGCGCGTCCCCGGCGGACGCGCACCGGGGATAGTATACGGCGAAGGCGGGGAGAAAGACACGGGGAACCACGAAGCACACAGAACACACGAAAAACGGACAAGATAAACCGTGTCCCGGGCTCAGAGTTTCCGTCCGTGTCCGTCCGTGCGGGTCCGTGTTCGTCCGTGGTCCGTGGGCGCCCCGCCCTACTCCCCGAGGTCCAGGGCCTGGGCCATGCGCTTGGCCTGCTTGATGTCCATCTTGCCGGTGCCGAGGACGGGGATGGCCTCAATGCGGTAGAAGTTGTTCGCCTTGGGCTTCCAGAGGTTGGGCAGGTCCGAGGCGTCCAGCTTCTCCAGCAGCTCGTCGAGTTGCGCGTCCTCCAAAATGTGGAGCACGACGAGGCGCTCGCCCTTGGCGGCGTCGGGCACGCCCGCGACCACGAGGGACTGCTCCGTGAGGCCGAGCAGGGCGTGCAGGCTCTCCTCCACGCGGGTGTGGGGCACCATCTCGCCGGCGATCTTGCTAAACCGCGCGATGCGGTCCGTGATGGTGATGAAGCCCTCGTCGTCGAGGGCGGCGATGTCGCCCGTGGCGTACCAGCCGTCGCGCAGGACCTTCGCGGTGCGCTCCGGGTCCGCCAGGTAGCCCTTCATGACGTTGGGCCCCTTCACGAGCAGCTCGCCGGCCTCGCCCACGGGCAGGTCGGCCCCCGTGTCCGGGTCCACCACGCGCACCACCTGCCCGGTCATGGGCCGACCGATGGAGCCGTGCTTCAGATAGCGCACGAAGAAGCCCGGCGAGGGGCAGTCGGGGCTGTTGACCGACACGACGGGGGCGCACTCGGTGGTGCCGTAGCCCTCGACGGGGACGATGCCGAATTTCTCGTTGAACGCGTCGCGGACGCGGGCGGGCAGCTTTTC
>JAKPUV010000793.1 GCA_029554925.1 Candidatus Hydrogenedentota bacterium
CCGGACGACGCCCCCGCGCTGGCCGCCGCCCTCAAGGAGCTGGGCGCCAACCCCACGCTGCGCGAGGTGCTCGGCCGGGCCGCGCGCGAGTTTGTGGAGAGCCGGTTCTCCGCCGAGGAGACCGCTTCCCGCCTCATCACCATCTACCAGGGGCTGTCCGCCTAGGGCACCGTCGGCCCGGGGGGTCACCCCCCATTCAGCAGCATCAACCCGAACAGGGCGATGACGGCCAGCAGGCCCCCCTTCAGAAACTCGCCGAAATCACGCATGACGAAGACCCGTTTCCTTGGCGGCCGCGCCGCCGCGCTTCCCTTGTTGCCAGTCCGCCCCCGCCTTCGGGGGACGACGGTGTAATACCGCCGCCGCGGGAAACGTTCCCGCGCGGTTGACACGCGGCGGCCCTTCGGGCAAAGATTCCCCCGTGGGAGGCGCTCTCCGCGCCGGTCCGACGGGGGCCGGCGAAACCCGCCTTCCGGGAAGGGCTGTCATGGCGCGGTACGGAATGCTGGCGGCGGCGCTGCTGTGCGCCGCGGCCGGGGTGGCGGCGGAACCCCTCGCCGTGGACGCGGCGACGGGGGTGTTCTCGGTGGACGGTGAACCGGTGGCGCGCGCGGCCTGGCCCGCGCCGGCGGCGCTGGGCAAACCGGCGGTGGAGGTGTCCGAGCCCGTGGACGGCGCGTGGCGGCGCGTGCGCCTGACCTGGGAGCTGGACCATGAAGTGCCGCTGGACGAGCTGTCGGTGACGGTGGAGGCGCTCTTCGGCCCGGACTTCTGGTGGACCCCCCACCTCTCGCCGCGCGACGGCGACTGCGCCGCGCAGCATGTCTTCCGGTCGCCCGCGCTGATCGCGGCGAAGGGCCGGCGCGTGCTCACCCTGATCCCCGACCTCGACCTGTGCGGGAAGACACCGGGCGCCCCGTGGTTCCTCGATCTCGATGCGCCGCGCAACACGCTCACCGTCGGCATGTCCCTCACGAACATCTACACCCACGTGCTCTACGAGAAGAAGCCCGGCATGGTGCTGGGCCCGGGCACGGTGCAATTGGGCTTCTATGCGGCCCTCCGGGACGCGCCGGAGGCCCCCGTGAACCCGTGGCACGACGCGGCGCGCTTCCTCTGGCGGCGCCACGGCCATCCGCTGTTTGAAAAGGGCGAGCCGCTGACGGTGCCCATGGACGCCTATGTCCGCCACACCTACGCGTGGGCCTTCGACACCTGGAAGGACGCCGTGTGGCAGGAGTTCGACCTGGACGGCCGCCGCGTCGGCGCGCCCGCCTTCATCGTCAACGTCACCCAGTCGCCCAACCACCCC
>JAKPUV010001254.1 GCA_029554925.1 Candidatus Hydrogenedentota bacterium
CCGTGCAACAGCCCGACAGGGCCGTGTCCGCCCCGGTCTTCCTCACCTGCCCGCGCGGTGCGGCGGACGCCCTTCCGCTCGCGCCGCCGCCCGCCGCGCCCCGGCGCGCGGGAGAATCCGTGCCCGTCGTGCTGCAGCTCGGCTTCCCCGGCGCGGAGGTGGTCCGCAACACCATCGGCTGGACCGACGAGCACGACTACGCCCTCCCCGCCGGAAAACCCGTCCCCGTCCGCGTATACGCCTACAACTTCGGCGGCACCGTCTTCGAGGGCGAACTCCGCGCCGAGTCTCTGCCCCCAGGCTGGACCCTCACCCCCGCGGCCCTCCCCCTGCGCGCGGCTCCCGGCGAACGTATCCCCCTCGACGCCACCCTGACGCTCCCCGAAGCCCCGGGCGAAGAGCCCGAAGGCGGCCACTGGATCAAACTCCGCGCCGGAACCGCGCAAGGCCCCACAGCCGCGGCCCGCATCCTCGTCAAGTAGACACGCCTTTGCGTCAATCTTGACCCCATCAATGCGAACAGGGATAATGGGCGCGTAAAGCGCCTGCCTTCCGTAGCGCCGCCGTCCCGGCGGCCTTTCCACACCGGGCCACACACCGGAGGGCAGCCGCACACAGCAAATCGTTGTTGGGTATGAACCGGCAGAGGCGGGAGGAGACAGCGCATGCAGAGCCTTTCCTGGAACGAGATACGGTCGCGTGCCATCACGTTCTCAAGGGACTGGAAGGGCGTCGGGGATGAGCGCGCCGAGGCGCAGACCTTCTGGAACGAGTTCTTTACCGTCTTCGGAAAAAAGCGCAGACTGGTGGCTTCGTTCGAGGAGCGGGTCAAGAGCCTGAGAGACACCCATCACCGCATTGACCTTTTCTGGCCGGGCACTTTGCTGGCGGAACACAAGAGCGCCGGACAGCCCCTGGACAAGGCACAATCCCAAGCCTTCGCATATATCACGGAACTGGCCTCCTCGGGCCGGGAGAGCGAAATCCCCCGCTATGTCATCGTCTCCGACTTCGCCCGCATGGTCCTCTATGATCTGGAGGGGGAAGAGGGGGAAGCAGGATTCGAATTCCCCCTTCAGGACCTCCACAAATACATCAAGCATTTCGCCTTCTTTCTCGGACAGAAGACGCACACTTTCGGCGAGGAGGACCCCGCGAATCTTGAGGCCGCTGCCATCATGGCGCGGCTTCACGACACCATCGAGGCGGGCAACTACACGGGGCCGGAACTGGAACGGCTGCTGGTGCGGCTGCTCTTCTGCCTCTTTGCCGACGACACCGGCATCTTCGA
>JAKPUV010001272.1 GCA_029554925.1 Candidatus Hydrogenedentota bacterium
CCCATGAAGACCCCCCTGTTGTTTGCTGTGCCGGTTGTCCTGCTGTCCGCCGCGGTTTCCGCGCAGGACGGGGCGAAGGAGAAGAGCACCGCCGTGCTGGATACAGACATGGCGAAAATCAGCTATGCCATCGGGATGAAGTTTGGCGGCGACCTGAAGAAGGCGGGCCTGGATCTGGACATGGCGGCGTTCAGCGCCGCGATCGAGGACATGCTTAAGGACCGCGAGCCCGCGATGAACCAGGAGCAGATTGGCCAGGCGCAGCAGCTGCTGGGCGAGCAGCTGGCCGCCAAGCGCGCGGCGCAGCAGGAGAAGGGCAAGGCCGAGGGCGCTGAGTTCCTCAAGACGAACGGGGCGCGCCCGGAGGTGAAGACGACGGCCAGCGGGCTCCAGTACGAGGTGCTGACCGAGGGCGCGGGCCCCATGCCGAAGGAGGAGGACACGGTGAGCGTGCACTACAAGGGCTCGCTGCTGGACGGCACGGTGTTTGACAGCTCCTACGACCGCGGCGAACCGGCGAACTTCAAGGTCAACGGCCTGATTCCCGGCTGGGTCGAGGCGCTTCAGCTGATGAAGGTCGGCTCCAAGTACAAGCTCTACATTCCGTCGGAGCTGGGCTACGGCGAGCGCGGCGTGGGCGAAATCCCGCCCAACGCCACGCTGGTCTTCGAGATGGAGCTGCTGGAGATCAAGGCCCCCGAGAAACCCGCCGAGGGCGACGCCCAGACCATCACGATCCAGTAAGCAAACCTTTTCCGCGGGCTGTCCGGGCCGGCAGTCCGGACAGCCCGCGGATTCTTTTCGGGGCAAGGCGCGCGGGGTGCGTCCGGAGGCGTGACACATGGGCAATTCGGAAGGCCGGAAGGCGCTGATAGTGGACGACGAGGCGGACCTCCGCCTGGTGCTGGGGGAGTTCCTGAGGCAGGGGGGATGGACCGTGCTGGAGGCCGAGGATGGCGACGACGCCCTGTGGCTGGCCATTTCGGAGCATCCGGACGTGATCATCCTGGATGTGATGATGCGGGAGCGGGAGGACGGGTTCGGCGTCTACCGGGAACTGCGGGAGGACCGGCGCACCGCCCACATTCCCGTCATCTTCCTGACGGCCTTCAACGAGCTGGAACTGGGCATTCCCCACACGGGGGCGACGGTGGCCGAACGTTTCGGCGTTCCGGAACCGGAGGCGTTTGTGAACAAGCCCTTTGACATGGAGGAGATTCAGGCCGCCCTGGCGCGCATTTTCGGGGAATGAGGCGGGGAATCAGCGGCGGACGCCGTTCCGTTCGGCGGGCGCATGGGTTTCCCACCAGTCGGAGCGGGACAGGGTCTCCCAGTAGCTCTTCTCGAAGACGAGGGAGAACTTGCTGAGGGTGAAGGGCTTCGAGATGTAGCCGTCGGCCCCCGCCTGAAGCGCCTCGGTGAGGGGGTACATCTCCTCGAAGGCCGTCATCACGATGATGGCGATGCCCGGCCACTCCTCCCGCACGCGGCGCGCGAGCTCCAGCCCGTTGGGCCCCTCCGCGTAGACGATGTCGGTGATCAGGAGGTCGGCGGGGCGTCCGCGCAGTTCGTCCAGCGCCTCCGCCATGTTCTGCGCCGTGGCGGTCTCGTGCCCCCGGTCCCGAAAAAAATCGGCGATCATGGCGCTGATTTCCGGCTCGTCGTCCACGACGAGCACACGGAGTTTTCCCAGCATTGCCCGTTCTCCTTGCGCCGCCGCTGGCCCCCCGGCTCACGGCGGGTATCCGGGGGCATCCTACTCTCCCCGCCCCCCCCGCGTCAATCTTGGTTTACCCCGGGGGCCGCGTTGGTTTCCCGCGCGGGGGTCTCTTATAATCTGCGCGGCCCCGGTTCCGGGGCGTTTTCTTCCTTAACACGAAAGGCGTGCGGCTCATGGCGGTGTTTCACGGCGACTGGGAAACGGAGCGGCTTCAGGTGCGGGCGCGGCTGGAGGAATTGTGGGGCGGCGTGTTCGTGGACCGCCGGCCCGTCGGCGAGCTGTGGTGCTGTGTGACGGGGATGGACCTGGGGCCGGACCGGGTGCCGGAGAAGGGCTGGCGCGCGTTCCAGGTGATGGAGCGCTGGGGCGGGCTGGACCAGACGACGTGGTTCCGCATGACGGCGGTGGTGCCACCGGAATTCGCGGGACGGCGGGTGGTGGCGCTGCTGAACCCCTGCGCGTACACGGACATCCCCGGCCTGCCGGGCCATGAGGAGTCGGGCGAGGCGCTGGCCTATGTGAACGGCAAACCGCACCAGGGCATTGACCGCCACCATCCGTTCATGGTCCTCGCGGAGAAGGCGCAGGCGGGGGCGCGGTATGAGATTCTGCTGGAGGCGTGCCCGAGCACGCGCTTCGACGCGACGCATGTCTTCGCGCAGGCGGACCTCGCGGTGATGGACAGGGCGGTGTGGGACTTTTACTGGGACGCGCGGGTCTGCCTGGACCTGCTGGAGGAGCTGCCCGCGGACTCGACGGTGTGGAGGCGCATGATGCGGCTCCTCACGGAGACGGTGCACGCGGTGGACCTCCAGCGCCGCGACGGCCCGGAGTTCGCGGCGTCGCTGGCGGCGGCGCGCGCGCGGCTGCAAAAGGGGCTGAAGGACTTCCCCGCCGCGCCGCACGCGGGCCGGCTGACGCTCATCGGCCACTCGCACATTGACACCGCGTGGCTGTGGCCCCTGCGCGAGACGCGGCGCAAGGTGGGGCGCACCTTCTCCACCGTGCTGCGGCTCATGGAGCAGTACCCGGAGTACCATTTCTCGGCGAGCCAGCCCGCGCTCTACCAGTTCGTGAAGGAGAGCTTCCCGGAGCTCTGGCGGGGGATCAAACGGCGGGTGAAGGAGGGGCGCTGGGAGCTGTGCGGCGCGCCGTGGGTGGAGCAGGACAGCCAGATGCCCTGCGGCGAGGCGCTCGTGCGCCAGTTCGTCTACGGCAACCGCTTCTTCGAGCGCGAGTTCGGCAAGCGCACGCGCATCGCGTGGCTGCCCGACGCCTTCGGGTTCCCGTGGTCCCTGCCGCAGATTCTCTGCAAGGCGCAGATCGAGACCTTCCACACCATCAAGCTCGGCTGGAACCGCTACACGCGCTTCCCCCACGGCTGCTTCCTCTGGCAGGGGCCCGATGGGTCGCGCATCCGCGCCGTGGTGCCGCCGCTGAACTACAACGGCGACCCCGTGCCCAGGCAGCTCCGCGACCAGTGGGAGCAGTTCCCGCAGAAGGACCTCGTGGACGAGGTGCCGTTCTCCTTCGGCTGGGGCGACGGCGGCGGCGGGCCGTCGCCGCGCATGCTGGAGTACGGGCGGCGGCTGAAAAACATCACCGGCGTTCCCCGCTGCGACTTCGGGCGGACCGACGACTGCTTCGACCGGATGCGGGCCTCCGCGCCCGACGCGGCGCTGCCCGTGTGGAACGGCGAGCTGTACCTGGAGCTGCACCGGGGCTGCCAGACGACCCAGGGCCGCACGAAGCGCAACAACCGGAAATGCGAGGGGCTGCTGCACCGCGCGGAGCTGCTCTCGGCGTGGGCGATGCTCCACGGCGGCGAATACGAGCAGGAGAGCCTGCTGGCCGCGTGGCGCATCCTCCTGACGCACCAGTTCCACGACATCCTGCCGGGGTCGTCCATCGGCGAGGTCTACTTTGACGCCGAGCTGAACTACAAGGAGCTGCGCGGCCTGGCCGAGGGCGTGCTCCAGCGCGCCGCCTCCTTCCTCGCCGCGCGCATGGACGCCGGGACCCCGCCCGCGGGCGCGCTCTCCCTCGCCGTGTGGAACCCCGCGCCCGTGCCCGGGTGCGACCTGGTGACCGCGCGCGCGCTGCTGCCGGAGGGGCCGTGCCATCTGGAGGACGCGGCGGGCCGCGACCTGGGGCCCGTCCAGCGCACGGGGGAAAACGAGGCGGTGTTCCTGCCCGGCGGCCTGCCGCCGCTGGGCCACGCGGTGTTCCATGTCGCGCCGGGCGCGTCGAAGGCGAAGCCCGCCGACCGCGTGAAGGCGACGCCGCGCCTGCTGGAGAACGGCCTGGTGCGCGTGCGGCTGGACGTCTGCGGGCGCTTCACCAGCGTGTACGACAAGGCCGCGGGACGCGAGGCGCTGGCCCCCGGGCAGAAAGGCAACGTGCTCCAGCTTTTCGACGACCGCCCCGGCGCGAACGACGCGTGGGACGTCGAGTACAACTTCGAGCGGACGATGTGGGAGCCGGGCCCGGCGGAGTCCGTCGAGGTGGTGGAGAACGGGCCGCTGCGCGCGGCGGTGCGCGTGGTGCGGCGCACGGCGCACAGCCGCTTCGAGCAGGAGATCCGGCTGCGCGCGGGGTCCGCGCGGGTGGACGTGGTCAACCGCGTGGACTGGCACGAGAAGCGCGCCCTGCTCAAGGCCGCGTTCCCCGTGGACATCCTCACCCCGCGCGCCACGTTTGACATCCAGTTCGCCGCCGTCGAGCGGCCAACGCACGAGAACACCGACGCCGACCGCGCGCGCTTCGAGGTGACGGCCCACCACTGGGCCGACCTGTCCGAGGCGGGCTACGGCGTCAGCCTGCTGAACGACTGTAAGTACGGCCACGACGTGCGCGGCAATGTGCTGCGCCTGTCGCTCCTGCGCGCCCCAGTGGACCCCGACCCCCACGCCGACGAGGG
>JAKPUV010000072.1 GCA_029554925.1 Candidatus Hydrogenedentota bacterium
GCGCGCCGCAGCCATCGCGAAGCGGAGCTTCGCTGTCAAGTGCGTTCCCAAGTGAAACTTGGGAACGAGGAGGGGAGAGCAAGCCGGGCATGTCCCGGAGGCGACCCGGGGGGCGCTTTTCGGGCGCTGGGGGCGGGGGGATTTGCGGCGTTTGCGTTGGAAATAAATGGTGAACGGGGCGGGGCTCGAACCCGCGACCACCGGATTAAAAGTCCGATGCTCTACCGACTGAGCTACCCGTCCACCGCAGAAAAGACAGTAGCGGCGCATGCGCCGCTCTGTGTGGATAGTACCGTTTTGGCGGGGGGATTGTCAAAGCGGGGGGCGGTCCAACGAGAGGATGCCGCATTGGCCGGGGCGTTTGGCGGGCAGGAGAGGGCGTCGCATCGCCAAGAAAGCGCCAAGTTTACCGGGATGGACAACGTTGTGGGGCGCGGCGGCGCCTTTCTTTGGAGTGCGGCGGCAACGACGCCGCTTTGGCTTTCCAGGAAAGAACTGTCGGGAGGGGCGTGGCAGGATTCGTCGCCTTGGAAAGCGGTGTCGCCGCTGCGCTCTGCCACCGCACTCCACAGAACAGCCGGGCCTGCCAAGAACGGCGGGGCTCGGGCGCGGGGGCCGGCGGTTTGAGGCAGGGAGGTGACGGGGCGGGCGGGGTTTCGCTAAAATGGTGGGCATCCTTTTGGGACACCCCCACACAATGCAGGAGGAGCATGCCATGAGCGAGCGCCATGAGTTTCGGACGGAGGCCCGGCAGCTACTGGGCCTGATGATCCATTCGGTCTATTCGAACAAGGACATCTTCCTTCGGGAGCTGATCTCGAACAGTTCGGACGCGCTGGACAAGCGGCGGTTTGAGGCGGTGAGGCAGCCGGAGCTGCTGCCGGAGGGGACGGAGCTGGCGATCCGGATTGACGCGGACCCGGGGGCGCGAACGCTGTCGGTGTCGGACAACGGGATCGGCATGACGCGGGAGGAGGTGCGCGACCTGATCGGCACGATCGCGAAGTCGGGGACGCAGGAGTTTCTGCGGGCGCTGCGCGAGGCGAAGGACGCGGCGGCGTCCACGGCGCTGATCGGGCAGTTTGGCGTGGGGTTTTACTCGACCTTCATGGTCGCGGACCGGGTGGAGCTGGTGACGCGGCGGGCGGGGGAGGCGGCGGCGACGCGGTGGGTGTCGGCGGGGGACGGCTGGTACACGCTGGACGACGCGGCGCGGGAGGAGCCGGGCACGACGGTGACGCTGCACCTGAAGCCGGCGGACGAGGAGGACGGGCTGAAAGACTTCACGAAGGAGTGGGAGATCCGCCAGCTCGTGCGGCAGTACTCGGACTTTGTGGCGTATCCGGTGCGGATGGAGGTGGAGCGGACGGAGCGGGACGGCGAGGGGGAGGGCGCGGAGCGGACGGTGCGCGCGCTGGAGACGCTGAACTCGATGAAGGCGATCTGGCTGCGCGGCCGCGACGAGGTGACGGAGGAGGAGTACCACGAGTTTTACCGGCACATCAGCCACGACTGGAACGACCCGCTGCTGCGGATCCAGGCGAAGATCGAGGGCACGCTGGAGTACCGGCTGCTGCTGTACATCCCGTCCAAGGCGCCGTGGGACCTGGCCTACCGCCATATGGACAGGGCGCGCGGCGTGCATCTGTATGTGAAGCGGGTCTTCATCATGGACGACTGCTCCGACCTGCTGCCGGAGTACCTGCGCTTCGTGCGCGGGGTGGTGGACTCCGAGGACCTGCCGCTGAACATCTCGCGGGAGATTCTCCAGCAGAACCGCCAGATCCAGCGGATGAACCGGGGGGTGACGGCGAAGGTGCTGGGGGCGCTGAAGGACCTGGCGGAGAAGGACCCGGAGAAGTACGCGGCGTTCTGGGCGGAGTTTGGCCGCGTGCTCAAGGAGGGGCTGTTCCAGGACGCGGAGAACCGGGGCGCGCTGCTGGACCTGGCGCGCCTGCGCAGCACGGCGGGCGACGCGGAGACGTCGCTGGCGGACTACGTGGCGCGCATGAAGCCGGGCCAGACGGAGATCTATTACCTCACGGGGGAGAACCCGGAGACCCTGCGGCGCTCGCCGCATCTGGAGGGATTCGCGGCGAAGGGGTGGGAGGTGCTGCTGCTTTCGGACCCGGTGGACGAGGTGTGGACCGGGGCGGTGGAGAAATACGGCGACTTCGCGCTGGTTTCGGCGGCGCGGGGCACGGCCGCGGCGGGCTCCGAGGAGGAGCGGAAGCAGGAGGAGGAGGCGCGGAGCGAACGGGAAAAGGAGGACGCGCCGCTGCTCGCGCGGATGAGGGAGGCGCTGGGCGACCGGGTGAAGGACGTGCGGCTGTCGTCGCGCCTGACGGAATCGGCGGCGTGCCTCGTGTCCGACGAGGGCGACCTGTCGCCGCAGCTGGAGCGCATCCTGAAGGCGATGGGGCAGGAGGCCCCCGCGGTGAGGCGGATCCTGGAGCTGAACCCGGACCACCCGGTGATGGCGGCGCTGCGCCGGCGGCATGCGGCGGACCCGGCCGCGCCGGTGGTGGCGGAGTACGCGGAGCTGCTTTTCGGCCAGGCGGTGCTGGCCGAGGGCGGCCAGCTGCCCGACCCGGCGGCCTTCGCACGGCGGGTGGCTGAGCTCATGGCGCGGGCGGCGGAGTAGGCCCCCCTCGCCGGAACCCCCAGAACCCTTTCCTCCTGTCCTGCGGGCGGAAGGGCTTCAAGTCCTGTTTGGAGAGGCGCTCCGCGACTATGTCTTCCTCACCATGCGGATAAAGAGGAGGCTGAACTTGACAACCTCCCTGGGAAAGGACTTGAACGGAAACAGGCGGGTCTTGAACACAATCCCGCACATGAGATAGTAGATCATCCGGTAGAACGGGTTTGTGGGCAGGGAGCACAGGAAGTCACAGTGGCGTCTCAGCCAGGGGGCGCGGACAATGAGCCCGAACAGCTTGTGCAGGTTCTCGACCCTGCGCTTCTCCATGGGGGAGGAGAAGGTCAGCACGGAAGACCGCTTGTTGGTCTCCAGCAGGGGCACCCCCGACGCGGGGAGAAACCCGTGCTCCACCGCGAAGGCCTGGATGCGGGTGCCGGGATAGGGGTAGAGAATGGAGGCCCACGCGAACTCGGGGCCCATCTGGATGTTCAGGTCGAGCGTCTTCAAGTCCGTCTGATAGCTTTCCTGGACGGGCAGGCCGATCAGGTTCTGCGTCACAAGCAGGACCCGGTGCCGCTTGATGATCTCCGCGGCCTTCAAGATGTCCGCATTGGACATGCCGCGGCGAAGAAGGCCGTTTGCCACCTCCTCGTCGCCGCACTCAACCCCCATCCACACGGATCTCAGCCCGGCGTCCCTCAGCGTGCCGATGATCTCGTCGGTGACAAGGTTGGGCCGCACAAGGCACGAGAACGGCCGCCCGACCCGTTCCTTGTAGAGGGTTCCAAAATGCCCGAACCATTCCTTCGGCTTGAGGAGGAACGTGTCATCGTGAATGAAGACGCTGTCCAGGGGGTATGCCGCCGCCACATGCTCGATCTCGGCGATGATGTTTTCAGGGGACCGCCAGCGCACGATGGGGCCCCTGTCGCTGTACAGGGCGTTGAACGCGTGGTTGAAGCAGTAGGCGCAGTCGTAGCAGCATCCCCTGGAGGAGAAGAAGACCTTGGTGCCGTCCCGGGCCAGATCAGGCTCGGCCTGGTACATGAGGTCGTGGTCGGGCATGGGGAGGCTGTTCAGATCCCCCACCAGGGCGCACACCGGATTGCTCACAACGGCCTCCCTGTGCCGGACAAGGAAGTTGGGCGTTTCCCAGTAGGCCTCGCCGCCGTCAAACCGCCGGCAGAATTCAGGCAGGGCCACGTCCCCCTCGCCGACGCAGACGGCGTCACATCCGGGCGCATTAATGAGCTCGTGGGGGGCAAAGGTCGCATGGGGTCCGCCGAACACCGACAGGAAGGTGAACTCCCTCTTCAGCGCGAGGTTCAGCTCCAGGCACTTCAAGTGCTCCCCGGACATGGCGCTGTAGCCCACCATCTGGGGCTTGAACTCCTCCATGCACCGCGCGAGCCCGGACGGTCCGAGCCTGCCCGCGTTCGCCAGCCTGACGTCATGTTTCTGGGCTTTCAGAGCCGCCGCAAGACACATGATCCCATAGCGCGGATAGGCGTTGGACTCCAGAATGAGGAAAAGGACACGCATCGTTTCTTGATTCTACCATGAGCCGCCGCAGGGCCGCAAAGCCCCGGAACGGGAGGCGTCCGCAGGCCTGCATGAGCGGCAATGGGGCGTGTGCGCGCGGGGGGGCACGCCTTACTCGAAACCAACCCTCTTGCCCGCGGGGGCGGCCTGGGCGGGGGCGGGCGGCACGGTGATCGGCCCCGCGCCGAGGGGCGCCACGACGATGCCCTCGTCCACGCGCTTCTGCACCATGTCCGCGCCTTCCTGGGCCGCCTTCTTCAGGTCCGGGTCCGGGTCCGCTTCCGCGATCTTCCTGAGCGTGTCGAGCACGGAGGCGTCGCCCGCGTCGGCGAGGACCTGCACGGCGCGCTGGCGGGCGGGGAGGGGCAGGTCCGCGTTGGCTGCGGCCTCCATGAAGAGGGGCAGGTGCATGACCCACAGCGCCTGGGGGATGCCGCCGACGATCTGGGCGCGCTCGGGCAGGGTGGTCTCCGGGACGGCCCACAGGGCGACGGCGCGCTGGACGGCCTCGGGGTCGCCCGCGGTGAGCATGCGCAGCACGGCGGCGTGGGCCACATAGGCGTCCGCGTCGTCGTAGAGCTCGCGCAGGCGGGCCTGCGTCTCCGGGCCGGCCTGGTTGCGCACGGCGAGCGTGGCCAGCAGGTGGGCGGCGTTGGCGCGGGTGACGCGGTCCTGGCCTGCGGCGGTCATTTCGAGCAGGCGCGGCTCGTGGTCCTTCATGATGACCGGGGTGAGCGTCATGACGGCGCAGACCTTGCGCAGGGGGTCGCCCGGATTTTCCGCGATGACGTCCAGCAGGGGCGTCATCGCCGCCGCGCCGCTCGCGGCGAGCGCCCTGCCCAGCTCCTCGGCGCGGGCCTGGTCCTGCAGCGCCGCGCCGCCGCCCGCGGCAAAGGTGTTCCACTGCGCCATGACATCGCCGGGGGCCTGCTTCGGGGCGTCGGGGGCGTCGGGGGCGGCCGGGGCCGCGGCCTCCGGGGCGGCGGGCGTCTCGGTGCTGATGCCGCATCCGGTGAGGAGCAGGACGGCGAGGCAGCAGGTCAGGATTCTCAGGCGCATGACGGGTCTCCCGTTGGGGTTGCGCGGGCCGCCGGCCCGCTGGGCTTAAGCCTACCACATCCGGTTTGCGCGCCGCCCGGCGGGGTCAGGGGGCGAAGTCGAGCACCCGCGCGATGACCCGGTCCTGCTCGTCGTCCGTCATGAGGGTGTAGAAGGGCAGGCGGGCGATGCGCGCGGCGACGGACTCGGTGACGGGCAGGATGCCCGCGCGGCCGCCGAAACGCGCCCCCATGGGCGAAGTGTGCAGGGGCAGGTAGTGGAAGACGGCGGCGATGCCGCCGGCGTGCATGTGGGCGAGGAAGGCGGCGCGCGCGGCGGCGTCGGGCAGGAGCAGGTGGAACAGGTGCCAAGCGGGGGCGCAGTCCCCGGGGATGTGGGGGAGCGACACGCCGTGGCGGGCGGCCCAGTCCGCGAGGGCGGCGCGGTAGCGCTCCCACAGGGCGCGGCGGCGCGCCTGGACGCGCTCATGCTGCTCAAGCTGGCCGAGGAGGAACGCCGCCGACAGGTCGGAGAGGACCCAGCTCGAGCCCACGTCGCGCCAGGTGTACTTGTCCACCTCGCCGCGCCAGAAGCGGCTGCGGTCGGTGCCCTTCTCCCGGAGGATTTCGGCGCGGCCGACAAAAGAGCCGTCGTTGAGCAGGAGGGCGCCGCCCTCGCCGCAGGAGAAGTTCTTGGTCTCGTGGAAGCTCAGCGCGCCGAGGGCGCCCAGCGTGCCCAGGGGCCGGCCGCGGTAGCCGCCGAAAAGGGCGTGGGCGGCGTCCTCCACCACGGGCACGCCCGCCTTTCCCGCGGCGGCGAGAATGGTGTCCATCTCGCAGGCGACGCCGCCGTAGTGGACGGCGACGACGGCGCGGGTGCGCTCCGTGAGCAGGGGGGGCAGGAGGCGCTCGTCCAGATTGAGCGTGTCTCCGCGGATTTCAGCGAAGACGGGGGTGGCGCCGCGCAGGACAAAGGCGTTGGCGGCGGAGACGAAGGTGAACGAGGGGACGACGACCTCGTCGCCGGGGCGGATGTCGAGGAGGAGGGCGGCCATTTCGAGGGCGTGGGTGCAGGAGGTGGTGAGCAGGGCGCGGTGCGCGCCGGTGCATTCCTCCAGCAGCGCCTCGCAGCGCTTGCCAAAGGGGCCGTCGCCCAGAATGGAGCCCCGCGCCAGGGCCTCCGCCATGAGCTCCCGTTCCCGGCCCAGCGCGCCGGCCCTGTTAAAGGGGATCATGTCCATGGTCCGCGCCGTCCTCTTCCATCCGGCACAGGGGCGCCGGGGTGTCGTCGGGCGGGGGGGCGGCACACCCTTCCCCCGCCTGCGGTGCCTTGGGTTTCAGGATCCGGGCGGGCACGCCGGCAATGGTCACCCCCTCTTCGGTGACGTCGCGGACCACGGCGGCGTTTATGCCGACGGTTACCCACGCGGCGATCTGGGTGCGGGGCCGGACCACGCTGCCGCACCCGAGGAAGACCCCCTCGCCGAGCCGGGTGTGCCCGGTGAGCAGCGAGCACGCGCCCAGGGTGCAGTAGTCGCCGACCACGGCGTCATGGCCCATGGTGGCCGTGTGCACGGTGACATAGTCCCCGAGGGTGATGTCGGCGGTGAAGGCGCTGTTGCGGTGGATGAACCCGCCCCGCCCCACCCGGATGGTGGGGCAGAGGTACACCCCCTTGGCCACCACCGTGGGGGCCGGACGCAGCCCCGCCCGCAGGGCCTTCTCGACCACGATGCGCTTCACGCGCGGATCCCCCATGCCGCAGACAAACTCGCGGAAGCTGTCCGGATCCCCGTCCCCCAGGGATTCGCGGACGCCGTCGAAATTCCAGTCCTGCACCACGGGAACCTCCCTGCCCCCGAGGTCGAGCGCGCTCCTTCCCGTGACATCGTCCACAAAGACGGCGCGGATTTCGGGATCCAGCTCCCACAGCACCCACCAGGCCTCGCGGCTTGTGCCGCAGGCGCCCAAAATCACCAGGGTTTTCATTGGTCCTCCGTCTCTTTCCCCGGTTTGCGGCGCAGGGTCCGCACGGTGTACAGGGGCGGCCCGCCGGCGTGGCCGCGCGCGGCGCCTGCCGGGGTCAGGGAGACCCGCACCGCGTCGAGCAGGAGTCCCGCCAGGCGCAAGAGCGTCCATCCGGAGCGGCCGTGGGGGCGGGCATGGTGGCTGACCGGGACTTCGCAGCTGCGCGGACAGGCCCGCATGACCTCGACAATGCGGAAGAGCCGCCGGGGCCCGTACCCAAAAGATTTCACAATCTTCGTGTCAATGATCTTGAAGCCGCAGAACACGTCGAGCAGGGGGGTTCCCGTGATTCGCCGTATCAGCCAGTTGGCGCAGGCGGAGGCGGCCCGCCTGAAGAGCGGATCGTGCCGTTGGACGCGGCGGCCGCCGACCAGGTCCATGCCCTTGTCGTAGGCCGCAACGAGCAGCGGGATATCCTCCGGGTCCACCTGGAGGTCGCTGTCTATGAAGACCAGCGCGCGCCCGCGCGCCTCTGTGATCGCCACTGTGTGCCCGGCGGCCTGCCCCGAGTTCCGCTCGAAATCCGCCAGCATCGTCGTGGCGGGATCCCCGTCAAACAGCTCGTTCAGCACCTCCAGGGTGCGGTCCGGGCTGCTGTCGTTCACCATGAGCACCTCGTAGGGCCGGCCCAGGGCGCGCATGGTTTTCGTGACGCGGGCGTGGAAGTCGCGGATGCTCCTCTCCTCGTTGTAGCAGGTGAGGATTACGGAGAAGTCGGGGCGCCCGTTCATGGGGACGTCCCCTTCGCGCCGGGGGCGGGCCGGGGGGTGGCCGGCCGGACCCACAGTCCGGCAACCGAAGCCAGAAGCGACGCGCCCTTCCGGAGAGACACCACGGCTCATTCCCCCCGGTGCTTTGCGGGCGCGTCCCCGTCTGCCCGGTGGACCCTGTTGCGCAGGGTGAGCGCGCTCATCCCCTCGGTCAGCTTCCCCCCGGACATGAAGAGGTTCCCGCTCATGCAGCGCGGCACGATGTCGTTGTCGGCGTTGAGGGGGGAGCAGTTGGTGTTGAGCACGACGGGGAGCAGGCGCGCCGGGTACCTGTGGATCTTGATGCGGGAAAGGTTGGAGAAGACCAACAGGGCGAGGGACCACAGCAGCGGCACCGTCCGGAGGGACAGGGCGGGCAGCATGCACACGCAGAAGGCCGCCAGCGACACCGCGCGCGGGGCGCGGGCGAAGCGCTCCCACGCGGCGACGCCGCGCTTCATGCCGCGCATGTTGAGGAACTCGTTCACGGGGCGCATCCCCTCCCGGCGGCGGACAAAGACCAGCACCTGGGTGTTCAGGCACAGCCGGATGTTCAGCAGGTGGAGCGCGGCAAACATCGTCTTTGCCAGGGTGAAATACGATTCCCGGTCCCCCCCGTACTCCCCGTGGATCACGTCCACCATCTCGTCCGGCATGATCATCAGATCGCGGGCGAGGCCGGTGCCCGACCCGTTCCAGGAGAATCCGTTCACCGAAAGCTCCTTGATCTCGGGCCTGTCGGCGGCGTAGGCGAGCGTCTCCAGAAGCGTCCGCTCGTTGCACCCCTTCAGCAGGGTGGGCGACAAAATCACGGGGATGCCCGCGCGCAGGCAGTTCTCAACGGCCTTCCGCTTCTGTTCCCGGTGGTGCGCCATGCCCGTGGTGTCCGGCAGGCCCTCGTCCCAGTACTCCATCGAAATGCGGACCTCGGTGACCCCGGCCTCCTTGAGCTGCCGGCAGAACTCCAAGTCCGCCAGTCTCAGGCCGTTGGTCGCCAGCTGGGTGGCCACGCCCATTTTTCGCGCCTCGCGGAAGAAATCGAGGCATTGCGGGTGCATGGTTGGCTCGCCGCCGGACAGCGTCAGCTTGGTGCCCCGGTATTCCCGCAGGGCCTGGCGAAAGTCCTCCTCCTTCATGTCGTCATGAAAGGGCGAGTCCGTGTTCACGCTGCAATAGGGGCACTTCTGCTGGCAGCGGTTGGTGAGGAACACCCAGTAGTTCGTGATGCGTCCGGCCGCCCTGCGGCCCTCGATCACGTCAAAGAAAAAACGGTCCAGGTCCGCGTAGGCCTCCCCGTGCCGGGAGAGCGGAAAGCGGTATTCCCCGTGGTCGGGGCAGGTGCGGACCAGCCAGGCGCCGTCTTTTCCGGCCATGACTGCCCCGGGAACCTCCCGCATGCAGTCCGGGCAGATGGAAACGGTGGACCGCACTGTACGGAGTTCCTCAGCCACGTTGCGCCTTTCCTAATGCCGCGTTTAGGGCCGTTTCGCCCAAAAACTGACCGTCTGAGTATATACCATGAACGGTTGGAAATCCATGAATCCGGCTGTCGGCGGGATGCGGCGTGTGCGCCGGTCAGCGCCGCCGCCTTGTCGTGGGCACGTGTTCCTTCCCCACGGGGCGTGGCCCGGGGAGTTGTTGCCTCCGGGGGGGGCGTGGTACATTCAGCGCATGAGCGGCGGACAACATCTTGTCGGCGGGGGCGGGGGGGCCTCTCCGGACCCGGGATGCCGCGCGGACAGACGCCGCGCGGGTGCCGCGCTTGCCCTGGTGACGGCGCTCGGGCTCCTTCTCCGGTTGTACCGGCTTCCCGGCCAGTCTGTCTGGCACGACGAGTTTCTGGCATTGTGCCACTTCAACGCCCCGGACCTGTCGCGGCATCTGGCGTTGCTGGACCTCTACATGCCCATCAACATGAAGTCGCCGCTGTACTATGCGTTCCAGTACGGGTTTGCGCGGCATGTGACCGATTCCCTTCTGGCGCTGAGGCTTCTGGCGGTGCTGTTCGGCGTGCTCTGCATCCCCGTGCTCTACGCGCTGGTCCACCGGATGTTTGGGCGCCGTCCGGCGCTGTTCGCGGCGCTGCTGCTGGCCCTCTCGCCCCAGCATGTCTGGTATTCGCAGGAGGTGCGCACCTACGCCTTCTCCATGCTCCTGTCGCTTTGCTCCTTCTACTGCCTGTTGCGGGCCGTGGAGGGGGGGGGAAGGCGATGGTGGGCGGCCAGCCTGCTGCTGAACGCCCTGCTGCCCTGGACGCACCTGATGTTTTCCCTGACCGTGTTCGCCGAGGGATGTTTCCTCCTGTGGTGGTGGCGCCGGACCCCGGTCCAAACGGTTGTCTGGGCGCTTGCGCAGTTTGCGCTGATGACGCCGATGGTGCTTCATCTGTTTCCCCTGCCCTTCAGCCAGGACGCGGAGAGTCCTGTGGGAATGGGCGGCATTCTCTCCGCCTTTTTCGCGGTGGATTCCGTCGGCCTGTACGGCGACCTCCTCCCAAGCTGGAAGGCGGACCCGGGTTCCGCCCCGGCGTGGACGGCGTTCCTGCTTGCGTTCCGCAAACCCGCCGATCTCGCGCTGGGCGCGTTTTTCGCCGCCGTTCTGGCCGCCGCCGGGTTTGGGGTGAGGAGGGGGGGGGGCGTGTCCAGAGGCGTGGTGTTCTCCCTGTGCGTCTGGCTGGCGCCCCCCGCGCTGCTGGCCGCGCTCAATCTGGCCACCGACAAGCCGTTTCTTTCCCAGATGTATTACATGTATGCCATGGCCGGGGCCTACGCCCTGGCGGCTTGGGCCGTTTGCGCGCTGCCCCGCCCGGTCCTTCGGCGGGTTATAGGCGCCGCGGTGGCGGGAGTGTACGCCTTCAATCTGGCGCTGCTGGTCCCCTTCACGACGCGGACCGACTGGAAGGGCGTTGCGGACCATATTGTCCGCCATAGGGAACCCGGGGACGTTGTTGTGAATTTCGAGTTCTACGGGCCCGCCAATCCGCTCGAATGCTACCGTGACGCCATCGGACTTCCCGTGATGCGCGCGAACACGGTGGCCGCCGTCTGCGCCGCGGTGCCGGAGTTGTTCGCACCGGCCGGCCAGGCGCCGCCCGCGCGTGTGTGGGTGGTTTACCGGGGCCTCTTTCGGGAGACGCTGTTTTCCGGAGAGGACACGGCGGGGGTGCTGCGGGAACGGCTGGCCGCGTGCGGCATAGGCCTTGAGCCGCATTTTTTCCCGGGACTGTACAACGTGACGCTGCTGGAAACGTATGTCTTGCCGGGCAGGATGCCAATGCCCTGCGCGGAGCTGTCCGCCACGGACGACCGGGGGCACCGGGAACTGCTCGGCGCGCTGGGGATCCGTTTCGCCGGACAGGCGGAGGAGGACGCCTCCCTGCGCGTCCTGTGCCGGGTCATCGGCGCCACTTGGGCGGATTTGCCGCCTGTCATATGGGCCACCTACGTGCTCGATCTGGTGGCGGCGGACCGCCCCGACCTTGCCGAGGCGGTGGCTCGGTGGCAGATCGGGCGGGTTCCCAAGGCCTCGCCGCTGCATTTCGCCCTGGGCGCGGCCCTCTTCGCCCAGGGGCGTGTTTCGGAGGCCGGGGAGTCCTTCGAGGCCGCCTATGGACACCAGCCGTCGCTGCGGCTGCTGACCGCGCCGCTGGTCGGGCACCTCCTCCGGGGGGACCGGGCCGCCGCGCGGGCCGAGCTGGAGCGGATGCGCCCCTGGGGCTGGGCCTACTACATTCCGGTGTTTGACCATCTGCTGGCGGAGAACGCGCGGCCTGCGCGTCCACCCGAAGGCTGACCCCCCCAAAAAAAACGGGCGCGGCCCCCGGGGGAGCCGCGCCCGTGCGGTCTGCAATGACGCCGGTCAGAGGACCAGCAGGCGCATCTTCCGGACGCTGAGCTTCATGTCCTTGAACTCGTCGCCCGGGTGGATCTGGAAGCCGATCCGGCCCTTGGCGATGGCGGTGTCCTCCACATCGCCGACCTTCACGCCGTTCAGCTCCACCTCCAGGTGGCCGCCCTTGGCCGTGATCTTCATGGTGTTCCAGTCGTCCTTCTTCTCCAGCTTCGGGTCGAGGTTGCGCGACAGGAACATGCGGCCGGGGCAGTAGATGGTGCCCGAATACGCCTCGGGGTCCTTGTACTCCAGCATGTCCGCCTGGTAGGACGTCTCCGGGTTCTGGTAGCGGAACCACGCCCCGCGGTTGGCGGGCCACTGCAGCTTGTACTCGACCACCAGCCGGAAGTCCGCGAACTCCTCCACCGTGAACAGGTCGCCGGGGGCGTTGCCCGGCCCCTGGGTGCCGATCAGCACCCCGTCCTCCACCTTCCACGCGGCCTTGCCCTCGGGCTTCCAGCCCGTCAGGTCCTTCCCGTTGAACAGCTCCTTCCAGTCCTTCTTCTTCCCGTCCTTGGGCTTGTCCTTCGCCTTGTCCTTCGGCTTCTTCGCCTCCTGGGCGTGGGCCGCCATCATGGCCGCCGGCGTCGCCGCCGCCAAGCCGCCCAGAAACATCCTGCGGGTCATCTCACGGTCTGTCATCGTCCGGGTCTCCCTGGTGTTGTGCCTCTTCGGCGGTTCCCCACCATCATGGCCCCGCAC
>JAKPUV010000079.1 GCA_029554925.1 Candidatus Hydrogenedentota bacterium
TTCGTCGGCCTGCCCGGCATCCTGTACCAGGGCACGGCCACCCTCTCCCGCGCCGTCACCGCCCTCGTCAACGCCGAGGCCGGCGGCGACCCCGCCCGCGTCCGCGAAGTGTCCTGCCTCTTCACTGCCATGGTCTTCCCCGGCGACGACATCACCCTGCGGCTGCACGCCCGGCAGCCCGCCGAAGACGGGGCCACCCGGCTCGCCTTCACCGTGGAGAACGCCGAGGGCAAGACCGCCCTCCGCGCGGGAAGCCTGCTGATCGGGGGGTAGGCCGAAGAGCGCTTGCCAAAAACGTCTGACAAGTCTGACCTGTCCGACTCGTCCGACCTTCTTGATCGGACCGATCGGTCGGATCCGTCGGATCGGTCGGATTTCTCCTCTCCCGCGCCGCGTTGCCGTGGGCCTTTCCCCCGGCTATAATCGCCGTGCGGCCCGTGAGGGGCCGCCGGTTCACAACCCCAGTCTTGGAGGGCGCGGTCATGCGGAAGGTGCGTGCTTGGTCGTTGGCGGGTGTGCTTGCGGGAATCTGCCTTTGCGCGGCGGCGCCGGCCTTTGCCGCGGAACCCCTCTCCCTCGCGGGGGAGTGGCGGCTCCAACTGGACCCCGAGAACCGGGGCCTTGCGGAGAACTGGCCGGCCCAGTCCTTTGCCGAGACGGTGACCCTGCCGGGGTCGCTGGACCAGAACGGCAAGGGCACACCGGACACGGAGCCTCACCGGTCCTATCTCAGCCGCAAGGTCACGTACACGGGCGCGGCGTGGTACCAGCGTTCCATTGAAATTCCCCAGGACTGGCAGTTCCAGCCCGTGGAGGTGTTTCTGGAGCGCTGCCACTGGGAGACGCGGCTGTGGGTGGACGGGGTGGAGGTGGGCATGCGCGACAGCCTCTGCGCGCCCCATGTGTACCCCCTCCCCCCCCTGACGCCCGGCACGCACACGCTCTGCCTGCGCGTGGACAACTCCATGAAGTACCCCGTAGGGGTCAACGCGCACTCCGTGACGGAGCACACGCAGACCAACTGGAACGGCGTGGTGGGCCGCATGGAGATGCGGACCCTGCGCCCCGTGGAGATTGCCTCCGTGCGCGTGTTCCCCGAGGCGACCGCCCAGCGCGTCCGGGCCGAGGTGGTCCTGCGCAACTTGATGGACCATCCTTTTGAGGTGCGGCTGTCCGGAGAGGTGGAAGCGGCGCGCGGACAGGCCAAGGCGCGGGTCGCGCCCAAGAGCGACACGACGGTCGAACTGGAAGTCCCGCTGGACGGCGCCCCCGCCCTCTGGGACGAGTTTCACCCGAACCTGCATGAGCTGGTCGTGCGGACGGTGGCCAACCACGGGAGCGCCGCCTGCGAGGACACGCGGCGCGTCTCCTTCGGCTTCCGCGACATCGGCGCGGACGGCATGCAGCTCACCCTAAACGGCGCCCCCCATTTCCTGCGCGGCACGCTGGAATGCTGCATCTTCCCGCTCACGGGCTATCCCCCGACGGACGCCGCCTACTGGGACAAGATCGTGTCCACCATGCGGCGCTGGGGGCTGAACCACCTCCGCTTCCATTCGTGGTGCCCCCCGGAGGCGGCCTTCACGGCGGCGGACGCCGCGGGGATCACCTTCCAGGTGGAGACGCCGGTGTGGACCGATCTCGGCAAGTTCCCCGACCTCGACCGGTTCATCCGCGACGAGAGCGACCGCATCCTGGAGGCCTACGGCAACCACCCGTCTTTCATCATGCTCGCCGTGGGCAACGAGCCCAGCGGCCCGGACAAGGAGGTCTTCCTCAACGACATCGTGCCCTACTGGCAGAAGAAGGACCCGCGCCGCCTCTACACCACCTGCTCCGGATGGCCGGAGCTGCCGGTGAGCGACTACCATGTGCTGCCCGAGCGCAACCGCATCCCCTACCGCATCCACGGGAAACCCGTCGTCCCCTCGACGGACACGGACTACGTCGAGATGATGGAGGGGGCCACGGGCCCCGTCGTCTCGCATGAGCTGGGCCAGTGGTGCGTCTACCCGAGCTACGAGGAGATCCCGAAGTATACCGGCGTCCTGGAGCCGCGCAACCTCATCGGGTTCCGCGAGAGCCTCCGCCGCAACGGCATGCTGGACCAGGCGGTTCCCTTCTCCCGCGCGTCGGGACGCCTCCAGCTCCTCATGTACAAGGCCGACATGGAGGCCGTCCTGCGCACCCCCGCCGCGGGGGGCTACCAGCTCCTCGCCCTGCACGACTTCCCCGGACAGGGCAGCGCGCTGGAGGGGTTCCTCGACGCCTTCTGGGATGACAAGGGCGCCGTGTCGGCGGGCGAGTTCCGCCGCTTCAACTGCGAGACCGTGCCCCTGCTGCGCGTCGGCAAGTTCGTCTGGACCGCCGGGGAGACCCTCACCGCCCGCGCCGAGATCGCCCACTACGGGGAGAAGCCCCTGATGAACGCGAAACCCGGATGGGTCATCCGCGACGCGCAGGGGCAGACGGTCGCCGAGGGCGCGTGGGAGCCGCGCGACATCCCCCTGGGCAATGGCACCGCGCTGGGCGACCTGTCCTGGCCGTTGGCGGGCATTGCCGCCCCCGGACGCTACACGATCTCCGTGGTGCTGGAGGGAACGCCCTACCTGAACCAGTGGAGCGTGTGGGTCTACCCGCCCGCCGCGCCGCAGGAGACGCCGAAGGGCGTCACCCTCGCCTCCGAGTGGTCCCGCGACGTGGAGAAGAAACTGAAGCGCGGCGGCACGGTTCTCCTGTGCCCGGAGGTCATCGCGCCCATGCGCCGCGTCCGCAGCGCCTTCGAGCCCATCTTCTGGAACACCCAGTGGTTCCCCGGCCAGAACCGCCAGCTTGGCATCCTGTGCGACCCGGCGCACCCGGCCCTCGCCGCGTTCCCCACGGACGGCCACACGGACTGGCAGTGGTGGGAGCTGCTGGACAATTCACAGTTCGTCCGGCTGGACGATTTTCCCGAGGGCTACCTCCCCCTGGTGCAGGGCATTGACGACTGGAACAAGAACCGGAAGCTGGGCGCGGTCTT